>JAEUMM010000269.1 GCA_016792645.1 Alphaproteobacteria bacterium
GCGGACAGAACAAATATAGAACATTTGTCCGGCGAAATCAAGCATTCCCTGTACTTGGACGACGCGGATGACTTCGTTGAAGCGTTATCGGCGTTTGTAGCGAGCGAAGGGCAGCGCCGGGCCAACCGCCTGAGAGGCCAGGCCTGTGCCGCGGTCCGCGGTCGCGTTTGGCGACGGTGCGGCGAGCAATGACGGGACCGCGGTACCGAGTTGGGTCGCCACGATCTCGAACGTGTTTTTGCTGATGGCCTCCGCGGTGATCACCGGTTTGCCTTCGGGCGTGAGTGGGCCATCGGGAAGCTTGGGCCACTCGCCGTTGGGGAACATCACGAGCACGAGGTAAGCCATTTGACGCAAGTAGAACTTGCCGCGCGCACGCTCCTCGTAATTTTGGATCAGCACGGTGTCGAAGCCGTCGGCCTTTAGTTTGTCGTGGTCGAGTGTTTGCCAGTAGGCGCGAAGCTCTTCGATCTTGCGTCCGGTTCTGACGGGCGTGGGCGTGTAGAGTTCGACGCCCAGCGCCTTCTTGCGGCCCGGCGGCGCGGTAATCTCACCGAAGTATGTCATTTCCGCTTTGCCGTATTCGCCGAGGTCGACGATCTCCGGCGCCGGCGCTTTCCATTCGTTTGGATCTTGCGCGACCTTCCACGGCTCTTTGCCGGCTTGGCGCAGCCACACTTTGTCGGTGCCGCGCTTGTATTGGAAATCCTCGTAAGACTCGACGATCATTCCTTCCGTCGCATTCTGCGAGCGCAGGAAGCCGACGACGGCGTGCTTGTAGCCTTGTGTCTCCGAAGCGACGATCACGATGCCGCCGAACAGGATGTCGGCGATTTCAATCAGGCGGGCATGGTTCGAGAGCAGAGACGGGTCTTGCAGCTGAAACGCGCCGAAGAGCGCTTTCGCTCCGGGTTCGCCCTCGGCGTCGATGGCAAAGCCTTTGAGAAAGGCAACGCGGGTGCCGTCCTTGAGGGTGATGATCGTTTGCTGCGGTTGTCCTTGAAGTTCGATTGCGCCGGTGCGCTGAAAATCCGCCGATGCGGAGGACGCCGACACCGCGAGCAAGAACACCGTCAATAGAGTGCGCAACATGGAAGCCCCCTTGTTTCGAAGACTATAGAGCAGGTTCTTCGCGTATGGAACGGCGTCACGGTTGGGCGGGTGGTCTGCTGTGTTTGAGCAGAGAAGAAATGTCTCACGCAAAGACGCCAAGACGCTCAGCTCGCTTTGTGAAGAGGGTGCGTGGTTCGGCTTGATGGCGCTGCGCGCCGGAGATTTGTTTCGGCGCGAAGCGCCATTCGATCAGGGCCGGTGCGCGTGCGTTGTCTTGCTCGCCGAGCGTCTTGGCGTCTTTGCGGCTTTGCGTGAAACTCTTTCTTCTTTCGAGCGTGTGTTGCGGCCACCCTCACCCCCGACCCCTCTCCCTCCCGAAGCGGGAGGGAGAGGCAGTAGTTGGCACTGGGCTGCGTGAGAGATCTTGGATCAGTTGGGGGCCGCAACGGTAATTTTCTCGCCGAAGCATTTTGGGCTTTGGAGGTAGTTTTCGATGAGGCCCAAGCTTTGGCGGTGCCATTGCGGCCACCAGGGCAGCATGTGCCACATGTCTTTGATCTCGTGGTATTCGACGTCTTTGCCGGCTTGCTTCATGGCGCTGAAGAAGTCGCGGCTGTGCTGCGTGTCTGCGGTGCGGTCGCGGTCGCCGTGGAACATCAGGATGGGAATGTTTGCCTTGGCGACTTGGGCAATGGGGTTCAGGCCTGCGACTGTTGAGCCTTGTGCTTCGCGCGCGATGGAGGTTGAACCCCACAGATTGCCGAGGCGCTGCAGGTCCGCGACGCCGGCGCCGGAGATGGCGCAGCGATACGGGCTGTTCGGGCGCACTGTCGCGGCGATCGCCGCGTAGCCGCCGTAGGAGTAGCCGAAGATCGCGATGCGTTTCGGATCGGCGATGCCTTCGGTGACGAGCCAGGCGGCGCCGTCGTCGTTGTCGTCTTGCATCTTTTGTCCCCACTCGCGGTCGCCGGCCTTCCACAAATCCATGCCCCAACCTTCGGAGCCGCGGAATTGCGGTTGCAGGATCGCGTAGCCGCGGGTCGCCATGAATTGCGTCCAGCCGCTGGGATCCCAGTCCTGATAATCGCGCTGCCACGGACCGCCGTGCGGAAGAATGACAGTGGGGATGGGGCCATTGCGCGCTTTGTCGTAGCCCTTCGGCACGGTCAGGAACGCGGGCAGGGTGAGGCCGTCGCGTGCTTTGTAGGTGACGAATTTGGTATCGGCGAAAGTTGCGACGTTCA
Organism: Alphaproteobacteria bacterium; assembly: GCA_016792645.1. GTDB lineage: Bacteria > Pseudomonadota > Alphaproteobacteria > Micropepsales > Micropepsaceae > SZUA-430. The sequence continues at coordinate 2,298 of JAEUMM010000269.1, forward strand.
TCCACGGATACGATTTGCCGATCTGCTGCAAGTCCTTGCCGTCCTTGAGCAGGAAGTAGATCGGCGGCTGCGCAGGACCGGAGACGGTGATGATGGCGCGGCGCGATTTCGTTTCGACGTTGGTGATGGCGACGTTCAGTCCGCGCAGGCGCGTCTCGATGCTCTTTTGAATCGGGGCCCAGACGTCGTCGACATATTGTACGCGCCGCGCGGGACTGAGCATCGTGAAGGAACGGGGCCCTAAAATCGTCTTCCGGTCCCAGTCGATCGCGGGCGCAATGGCGTCGATGTCGTAGGCGGGCGACGCGAACGCGGGCTCGGCCTCCCAAGTTCGCGACACGATGTCGTAGATGCGGATTTGGTTGTAGTTCGAGCCGCGGTTGGTCGAGACGTAGAGCTTGTTCGGATCGGGATCGAAGAAGCCCAAGGGCGCAATGTTCTGGCGTTGCTTGATGAGGTAGCCGAGTTCGGGATGTTCTTCCCACGCGCCGGTTTGACGGTTGCGCACTTCGCGCGCGACACGCCAGCCGTCGCCGGATTGGCGCAAGCTTTCCTTCACCATCAGTTCGCCGTTGCGGATGTCGGCGAGCATGAAGTTCTCGGACTCGCCGGAGCGGGCGACGCGTTCGATGGCCATCGTCTTGGTGTCGAGGGCCAGGATCTCGACGGTGCCCAGGGTGAGGTTCTGGCGCGTGACGAGATAGCGGTCGGGGTTCGACAGGTTGCCGGGCTGGAAGATCGCGAAGTTGAGGCCGAAGGATTCGGCCGCCTTCGCCGTGTCGGACATCGTGCCCTTGGTCGCGAAGGGACGTTCGGCCTTGCCGGTCTTCCAGTCGAAGACGATCGCCTGGACCGTGTAGGTCTTCAGCGCGCCGTAGGTAAAGGGCAGGTCCAGGAGAATGATGATGCGGTCGTTGCCCAGGAAGTACACGGCGCGCGGCCGCATGTCGCTCGAGGCCGTGTTGATCGGTGGGCGGGTCAAGTCGTCGGCGTTCCAGACGGAGACGATCGGCCACTTTTGCCCGGCTTGCGCGACCAGTGCAGCCACGTGCTTGCCGTCGGGCGACAGAACCGCGCCGGAGATCGCCGGGTGCTGCGCGATCGCTTCGATCGGCAGCGGCGCCGTCGCGACAGGCTCTGCGGCGAATGCCGGCGCCATCGTGCAGGCGAATGCAATGATGATATTTGCGTAGAGCGCACGCATTGTTGTGATTTCCCCCTTGCACTTGCCGCGTGCCCACCCGATCGCATGGGGCTTTGGACGGGGTCAATTCGCGATCGCGTTATTGCGAATCGTGCAACTGGCGCGGCGATTGCGTTGCATTTCGCGCATCATTTCTGGATGTTGCGGGGACATAGTGGGCGGAAGTTTGCCCAAAGAAAAAGGGCCCCGGCGTTTTGTCCGGGGCCCTTTGAGTCGCTTGCTTGTCTTACTTGTTAGGCGCTGTGACCGTTATCTTGTTGCCGAAGCATTTTGGGCCCGCGAGATAAGACTCGATATAGCCCAGCGTTTCGCGGTGCCATTCCGGCCACCAGGGCAGTTGGTGCCACATGTCTTTGATCATGTGGAACTCGACATCTTTTCCGGCGCCTTTCATGGCGCTGTAGAAGAGTTCGCTGTGCACGGTGTCGGCCTGACGGTCGCGGTCGCCGTGGTAGAGCATGATCGGGATCGACCCCTTCGAGACGTTCTGGATCGGGTCCATGCCCGTCACCGTCCAGCCCTGCAGTTCGCGCTGGATGCGGTTTGCGCCCCAGAGGTTGCCCAGACGCTGAAGATCGGCGACCGGCGCGCCGGCGATGGCGCACTGATACGGGCTGTTCGGACGAACCGAGGCTGCGACCGCCGCGAAGCCGCCATACGAGTAGCCGAAGATCGCCATACGCTTCGGATCGGCGATGCCTTGCTGGACCAGCCAGGCGGCGCCGTCATCCTTGTCGTCCTGCATCTTCTGGCCCCACTCCTTGTCGCCGGCCTTCCACAGCGCCATGCCCCAGCCGTCGGAGCCGCGGTACTGCGGCTGCAGAACGGCGTAGCCGCGAGTGGTCAAGAATTGGGTCCAGCCTGAGGAGTCCCAGGTGATGTAGTCGCGTGCCCACGGGCCGCCGTGCGGGTGGATGATCGCCGGGATGGGTCCGTGCTTGGCCTTGTCGTAGCCCGCGGGCAGGGTGAGCAAGCCCGGAATGGTGAGGCCGTCGCGCGCCTTGTACGTCACGTATTTCGTGTCGCCGAAGGTGCGCTCGTTCATCGAGGGCCTCGACTTGCCAAGCTGCTTGAGTTCCTTGCCGTTGAGCAGGAGGAAGTAGACCGGCGGCTGGCGCGGGCCCGAGACGGTCACGATGGCGCGGCCGAGACGCTTGTTGCGGCTGCCGAGGGTGACGTTGTTGCCGCGGAACTGGTTGTCCAGCGTCTTTTGGATCGGCTGCCAGTAGTCGTCGATGTAGATCGTCTTGCGCGCCGGACCTTCGATCGTATAGGCGACGGCGCCTGCAAGCTGCTTGGTCTCGCGGTCATAGAGACCGTCGACGTCGCTGATGTCGAACTCCGGGGACGCAAAGGCAGGTTCGGCTTCCCACGTGCGCGAAGAGATGTCGTAGATGCGGATCTGCGCGAAGTTCGTGCCACGGTTGGAAGACACGTAGAGTTTGTTCGGATCGGCGTCGAAGAAGCCCAGCGGTTCCAGCGTCAGGCGTTCCTTGATGGGATAGCTGAGCTCTGCATGTTCTTCCCACGAACCGGACGCGCGGTTGCGCACTTCGCGGATGACCATCCAGCCGGCGCCGGTCGAGCGCAGGCGCTGCTTGATCATCAGCTGACCGTCGCGAACGTCGGCGAGCACGAAGGCTTCGTCGTTGGCGGCGCGCGCGGCGCGTTCGACTTGCATCGTGTCGATGTCGAGCGCGAGGATTTCGGTCGTGCCGAGTTCAATGTTCTCGCGCGCGATCAGGTAGCGCTTCGGATTGGCGATGCTGCCGTCCTGGAAGACGGTGAAGGTGAAGCCGAAACGTTCGACTTCCTTGGCCGTGTCGGAGAGCGTGCCTTTTGCGGCGAAGGGATTGTCGATCTTCTTGCCTTCCAGATCGGTGACCCACGCCTGCACGGTGAACGTCTTCGTCGAGCCGTAGGTGAAGGGCTGGTCGGCGAAGAAGATGAGATGTTCGTTGCCCAGGAATTGAACGGCGCGCGGGCGCATTGTCTTCGAGGGAATCCAAATCGGCGGCTTGGACAGGTTCTCGGTGTCCCAGATCGAGATCACCGGCCAGCGCTGCTGCGGCGTGCCGACGAGTCCGGCGATGTGCTTTCCGTCGGGCGACAACACGATGCTGGACAGTGCCGGATGTTCGGCGATCGGCTCGATGGGTAGCGGCGATGTCTGGAGCGGCTCGGCGGCAAAAGCCGCCGTCGTAAGTAGTCCCAATGATGCAGCCAGTGCGAATGCTAAGCGCATTTTCGCGACCTCGATTTGCGATTGTTGAATGACGTGTAACGGCCCCCTGAGGCGTCGCGCATTGAGTGCGCGCGCCTTGACGCGGTCAAGACTCCAGATGCGCGAATGCCACTCGCCTTGTGGGCGAACGCGTGAGGGCGATCCGCTCTGTTGCGCCGCACGCGTTGGTTAATCCGTAAACACAGTTCGTGCAGGCGTCGCATCCAGGCCACACTCGCTGTTGCATTTGTTACCGAACGGCAAGGATCGATTGATTCGGTACGGACCGCTCCGTAGGGTTGCTGTTGAGTAACCGGGCAATCCATACGTGCGCCTAGCAAAAAAGGGCGGATTTCCGGGTTTCTAGGGGTGTTTTTGGGGGACTAATCGATGTTAGTGAAGACGAAGCGAGCACTGTTGCTCGGCTCTGCCGTCACAATCGCCGTTGCCGGATTTGCAACAGTCGCGCTCGCGGCTGATGCGGAAAAAGTGAAGGTGACTGAAAGCGTGCAGGTCGCGCAGGCCGAAACGCCGCCGGCGGCGCCGGCGACTGAAGAAGATAAGAAAGTCGAACGCGTCGTCGTGACGGGTTCGCGCTTGAAGAAGAACGAATTCACTTCTTCGGCGCCGATCCAGGTCATCACGCGTGAAGAGACGACCCTTGAGGGTCTGAACGACACGGGTGACATTCTGCAAGGCTCGACGCTGTCGGCCGGTTCGCAGCAGATCAACAACACGTTCGGCGGCTTCGTGACCCAGGGTGGTCCGGGCGCGAACACGTTGTCGCTTCGTGGTCTTGGCGCTCAGCGCACGCTGGTTCTCGTCAACGGTCGTCGTATCGCTCCGGCTGGTACGCGCGGTCAGACGGGCCAAGCGGACTTGAACACGATCCCTGAATCGATGATCGACCGCATCGAAATCCTCAAAGACGGCGGTTCGTCGATTTACGGTTCGGACGCCGTCGCAGGCGTTGTGAACATCATCACCCGCAAGAGCTACGACGGTATCGAACTCTCGGGTTCGACCAACCAGACGTTCGAAGGCGGCGGGGCGACCTATCAGGTCAACGGCTTGTGGGGCGAAACGTTCGACCGTGGCCACTTCATGGTCACCGGCGAGTATTATCGCCGCGATCCGCTGCGCTTCGGCGACCGCGACTACTTCGCTTGCGCGCAAGATCTCGTGCATGACAGCGGCGCACCGGTCAACTCGTCGGGCGGCGCGGGCCGTCTGAGCTCCGGCGGCGCCGGCAGCCTGCTCGACATCATCGATCCGGCGACGGGCCAGTCGAAGTGCTTCAACTTGCTCGAAGGCGTTATCGACCGCGTGGCGGCCGGCGGCCGTTACATTCCGAATGCAGCGGCAGTCGCCGGCGGTGGTCCGTTCGGTCTCGACTTGGCCGGCTGGCAGCGCGTTGGTCTGACCTATGGTCAGGTCGCCCAGCTTCTGACCGGCTTCGGCGGCACGGCGGTCGCGCAGTATGACGCGATGACACCGGCGCAACGCACAGCGGTGGAAGCCGCGTGGCGTGCGAACACCGCGATCATCCCCAACGACGACCCGCGCTTCCTCAACACCACGCTGATCGCGCCGGTTACGCGCTACTCGTTCTTCGGCGAAGGTTCGTATGACCTTCTGCCCGGGATGGAAGCGTATACGGAGTTGGCCTTCGTCCGTCGTGAATCGGAACAGGAACGCTGGCGTCAGCTGTTCCCGAACGTTTGCGGCGCGGGTGCGAACACGTACGGCGTCTTCTCGCCGTCCGAAGTGCCCGCAACGGCTCTGCCGTGCGCCGGCGGCGCGTTGCCGGCGGTGTTCGGCGGCGGTGTGGTCGCAGGCGGAACGAACGCAAACAACCCGCTCGGCGGCCTTTCGCGGTCAATCGCGCAAGTGGCGACGGACTCGGAGCAGACGGTGGACTTCTACCGCGCGGTCTTCGGGGTGAAGGGCGATCTCGGCGAAAAGATGCCGATCATCGCGGGCTGGTCGTATGACCTGTTCCTCCAGCACTCGCGTTCGGAAGCCGACTACACGAACGACATCATCTATAACGACCGCGTCAACGCGACGACGGGCCCTGGCACTTGTATCCAGGCGCTCATCAACGTGTCGGGCGGAAGCTGCGCAAGCATTCCGGGCGGTATTTCCTGGTTCAGCCCCGCCTTCATCAATGACGGGGTCTTGCCGGCGAACCAACTCGCCTTCTTGTTCGGCAAGGAAACGAGCCACACGACCTACTCGCAGTCGATCGTCAACGGCGTGATCACGGGCGATGTGGTTGAACTTCCGTACGGCACGGTTGCGGCGGCGGTAGGCTTCGAAGTGCGTCGTGACGAACTTGACGACACACCCGGGCTCAACCAGCGCAGCAACAACCTCTGGGGCCAGAGCTCCGCAGGCCGCACGGCCGGCGACGACTCGGTCGCGGAAGTGTTCGGCGAAGTCTCGATCCCGCTGCTTGCCGGCATGAAGTTCGCGGAAGAACTGACGCTCGACGCGTCGGCTCGTTACACGAACTACGACAGCTATGGCGACGGTTCGACGTACAAGCTCGGTCTGAACTACCAGATCACGCCGGAATACCGCGTCCGCGGTACGACGGGCACTTCGTTCCGCGCTCCCGCGCTGTTCGAATTGTATCTGGCCAACCTGACCGGCTTCTCGGCCCAGACGGCGCTGGATCCGTGCCAACCGACGCAGACGAACGCCACCATTCAGGCAAGCTGCGCCGCGCTCGGCATCAACTACGCGACGTATAACCCGGCGGTCCACGCTTCGGCGCTGGTTCTGACGGGTGGTGGCCCCAACCTGACGGCTGAAACGTCTGAAGCCCGCACGGTTGGTTTCATCTGGACGCCCGATTGGATCGACTTCAGCGTTGCGGTCGATTACTGGGAGTTCGAAGTCAACAACGAGGTCGCTCAGTTCGGCGCCGCGAACATCATCAACGCTTGCCACAGCCAAGCTCCGGTGGTGAACCCGGCCAACCCGTTCTGCAACCTCTACACACGTAACCTCACGCCCGGACCGGACTTCGGTAAGATCGTGCAGGTCAACAACAGCTACACGAACATCTCGGATCAAACCTCAGACGGTCTCGACTTGACCGCCCGGTATGAGCACGAGTTCTCGTTCGGTACCTTGCTGCTGAACGCTCAGACGACCTGGACGTTCACGGACGAAATCCGCGTCTTCCGCACCTTCGCCACGAATACCTTCAACGGCGAAGTGTACGACGCGGACTTCACGGCCAACGTCGATGTCCGCTTTGACTGGACGGACTGGACGTTCTTCTGGAACATCGACATGGCCAGCCGTGCATCGAACGACGAAGGCGCCTTCGCAGTGAACGGCGACCTGTACACCTGGCGCGGTACGCCGTTCATCGGTGAGTTCAAGCAGTACACCGAGTTCGTCGCCACGCATGACCTGTCGGCTCGCTACCGCGCTGACGACTGGTCGGTCACCTTCGGTGTGCAGAACGTGCTTGACGATCCGCCGCCAAACGTTTCGCAGGGTGGTGCGTTCGGTAAGACGGGTAACTCGGTCGCCATCGGTGGTCCGTATGACCTGCTCGGCCGCCGCGCCTTCATCGAAGTGGTCAAGGAGTTCTAAGCGAAAGCTTCAGAACGGGAACAAAGAAGCGGCGGGTTCATCACCCGCCGCTTTCTTTTTGACTCCGGTACGTCACGGGCAAAAAAAAGCGGCAGGTGTCGTTGGGGGCGAACACCTGCCGCATTCGACGCCTAGGCGATGGGTATCGACGGGAACGCTTGGGTAGGGGGGCATCCCGTCACTAGGCGCGAAACAGAATCACTGCATGCATCTGACTCTAGCAGCGGTCCGCATTCGTCAAAGCGCGGGCCTGTGGATGTTTCGTGTCCCCGACACACGTCACGAAGAATGCGAACGAGGCGTGCTGGAATGCATTGCGCGTAACGCTGTCTCGTGCGGGTGAGTCGCGGTTTGCGATGATTTTTCTCGTGCCTTGTGTTGGATCAATATGATGGCGTCGACTGCTCGCTCTTTGCATGAGGTCACGCCTTCGCGGTGCGCCAACGCCTTTGCACCGCGCGGGGGAAGATTTCTATCCTTGGGTGCAGCTCTGTGGGCGATGCGCGCAGTGCGTTTGTGGATCGGTTGACCTCGCCAGGTGCCGAGCGCCAAAGTTCTCCCCATGAACCTAAGCTTTCCTTCCGTCGATCGGACGTTCGTCGGCCTCGTTTGGGTGTGGATCGGGGTTGCGGCGCTGTCTGTCGCGTCCGTTGTGGTCGCGCCGCTGGCCGCGTTCGTCCTGATGATCAGCGCTTTCGGGCTGCCGCACGTGCTTTACGAGCTGCGTTATGTCGACGAGCGATTCTCTTCGCGGACGTCGGCGCGGCTGCTGGCGGTTATCGGTGCGCTCGTCGGGGCGATTGCGTTGGCGCGGATTGCGAACAGCACGCATTGGCTGGCGTCCGACTGGTTCGTGCCGATCGAGTTCGGGCTTGGCGCGGCGCTGGCCTTCACGGCGGCGGCGTTCATGCGCACGAACAAGGTGCTTGGCGCGCTGATCGGGATCGCGTTTGCGCTCGGCGCGACGTATTTCCCGATCGAGACGTTTTTGGTGTGGGCGTGGCTGCACAATCTGACGCCGATGGGTTTCGTCGCCGAGATCACCGAGGGCGAGGAGCGGCGGCGGTGGCTTCTTTGGCTGGGGCTGCCGTTCTTCGTGTTGCCGGGATTGGTGGCGGCGGGCGTGTTCCACGGCGCGGCGGCCTTGATGTTTCCGATTGCCGAGACGCAGACGCTGTCGGTGTTCGGCGCCGGCGACAGGCCGCTGCTGTCGTTTCTGCCGCCGGGGTCGTCTGATCTGCACCTCTTTTCGGCCGCGGTCGTGGCGCAGGCGATGCACTACGTCGCCGTGATCGTGATGATGCCGATGCTCTTGAAAGCCAAGCAGCGCGGCGTGCCAAGCGCCACCATCGTGCCCTGGCCCAGCAGCTGGCGTGTGTTTGCGATGGGTGTTGCGGGCGTCGCGATCGTGGCGTTCGGGATCTACGCGATCAGCTACACCGACGCGCGCGCGGGCTATGCGGTGGCGGCGGCGATCCATGCGTGGATCGAGCTGCCGGTTCTACTGCTGGCGCTGGGGCAGGGGTTTGCGCTGACCCCGCGTGCGGCTCAGGTGAAGACGTAGATCAGTTCGCCGGCGAACCACGACGCGAAGTTGGCGACGAAGGAGAAGAGCAAGGCTTCGTCCCAACGCGTCGTCGCGATGGCGCGGTAGGCGAGCGTCTCGGCCGCGATGATCACGGTTTCGAGCGCAGGTGTCGTGGCAGTGCCCAGCACCTGATAGGCGTCGTGGTAGATCGCCCAGAGGATCGGGTGGGTGATGCAACTCGCCAGCACAGCGGCGGCGGCGCAGAGCCAGGCCGTGCGCGCGTAGGTCGGCGCAAGGATTGCTGCGACCGCCGCTTCGATGACGAGCGTCAGGGCCATCGCTTCGGTTTGTGTCAACGTCACACTGTCGTTCCGTTCGGGTCCACGCAAAGTGAGTCTGTCATAATCTTTCCAAGCGGTTGTTGCGGTTTGCGCCGTTGTGCTGACGCCGAAGGGCCAATCGTTCGAGCAGGCGCGTTTGGCGGGAAGTCCAGATCGTGCCTGACAACCGCCGGGGGAGGTGCGAACGGCCAAGGGCGTGGAGCTGGCATCAATGCTATTGATACGGCCTGACCGACAAGGGGAGGATACCGGTGGTTGGATTTGTAGCACGCGCCGCGGTGACGGCGCTTTCGGCTGCGACAATGATCGCGGCGACGATGCACGCGCAGGCGGCTGGCGCGCTGGTGGTCGGGATCGATGCTGCGCAGCCTGAAGCTGGAGGGCAGTCGATGGGTTGGACCAACAATTATCCGAACGAAGGCGAGGCGAAGTACCAGGCGCTCGTCTATTGTCTGGAAGGCAAAGAGGTGTCGGCGGCCACGCTCGCGGCCTGTAGACTTATCACCGTCTTCAACAAGCAATGCATGAGCTTTTCGTGGGATCCGAAGCCCGGCACAACGGGCTGGGCATGGGCCGTCAACGCCGATAAGAGCACGGCCGAGAAGCAAGCGATCGACAAGTGCAACGCCATGCCGGGAGCGACCCGAACCGGTTACTGCGTGACCCATGTCTCGGCTTGCGACAAGACTGGATCTGGCTCACCGGCGGTTGCGACCGCGCCGTCGACGGCCGTGCCGATGAGCATGCCGACGAGCGTGCCAAGTGAGGTGCAGGGCGGGAGCGGCGTGAAAAAGCGATAGGCTACGCACGTCGCGTCAAGAACAAAGCTTCGCCGCGCACACGTGGGTGTCGTGTACCTGGTTCCCGGTTAGCGGACGCGTTACCCGAACGCGTTCCGCGTTTGGACGCGTCTCATTTCCGGGATGACATTTATCCTTCGTTGTCGCCGCGCCATAAAAAAAGCCGGCGCCTCTTTCGAAGCGCCGGCCCTTCTTCGTCTGTCTTTAGAACGTCATGCGGGCCGCGGCTGAGACCTCTTGGTTCTCTTGGCCGTCGCGGCCGATGTCGTGCTGGTAGCGCAGGTAGAAGCTGGTGCCGTCGCTGATGCGGCCCGAGAGGCCGAAGCCGACGGTCGCCCAGTCCGAACCGAGGTCGGGCCCGGGCACCGCGAACGTCGTCGTCGGGGCGCCTGCAAAGCCTGCGCGCAGGATGTTGCCGTCGTCTCCGAACTCGTGGTTCCAGACCACGCGGATGATCGGCACCAACGTTTCGTTCTCAGGCTCCAACCGGAAGGCGACTTCGCCGCCGAGTTGCGAGCGCAGCGAGTCCACCGAGCGGCTGGGCAGCACGGCCGAGAGCGGACCGGCGCCCGTCTCCGTGTAACCGTCGATGTCCATGCTGATGTAGTAGAGCCCGCCGACCGCGCCGAACGACGCGGCCGCGTCCTTGTTCAAACCGTAGCCCAGCGTGATGCCGGCTTGGCTTTGCGAGGCGCTGGTTTCGCCGTTCGCGAACGAGACGTTCGGCAGCGGTCCCAAGAGCACCGCGCGTTCCGTCTCGAAGTCGTGCCACGCGTACGCCAGGAACGCGTCGGCATAGAACAGGTCTTTGTGCATGCTGGCGAAGCCCGAGACGGCGACGCCCTCGCTCGACGTGTCGCCGCCCAATCCGTAGTTCTGCGACACGCTCGATTGCAGATAGCTGAGCGCGCCGCCGATGGCGTAGCCGCGGCCGGTGTGGTCGAGGCCCGCGGTCAGCGCGGCGACGTCGGCTTTGTCTTTGCCGATGCCGCCGGCCTGATCCGTTTCGCTGATGCCGACGTCGGCGGCGAAGAACATGGCGTGACCGTTCGGCAGTTCGATGGTCGAGCCGCCGTTCGCCGCATTGTCTTCCGCGTCGAGCGCGGCAAGTGCGGCCGACGCCAACATGTCGGAGGTCGGCGAAACGGACGCGAGTTGCGAGCCGGTGAGATCGCGCTGGGCCGTGCTTGTCGGCATCGAGCCGCCTAGCAGGTCATGCGTGCGGCGGCCGAGCTGGTTGCGCAAGAGGTCGCCGGTCGACAGGCCGACCATCGCCTGCGCATGCGCGCGCGTCGGGTTCAGCGCTTCGAGAGCCGCGGGAATTTGCGACGCGTTGAGCTGCTGAAGATTGTTGATCGCGGTCGCCATGCCGGGCGTGCCGCCGAGCGCGTCGAGAACGGCCGCGACCGGATCTTCGATCGGTCCGCTCGACAGCTCGGAGAAGGCAAGCGCGTCGATCTCGATCTGCACGAAGTTCGCCCCGTAGACGACGGGACGCAGCGAGAGCAGGCCGGGCAGTTCGTCCAAAACGTTGGCGAACGTGCCGGTGACGCTGGTCGCGGTCAGGATGGTGAAGACCTGGCCGTCGAGCGGCGCGGCGCCGAATTGCTTGACGAGAAGCGTGCCGCCGAGTTGCGCGCTGCCGGTGACGGCGAGCAGATCGCTCGAGCCGTTCGTGACTTCGATCTCGAGCAGACCTGCGGCGCCCTGAACGAAGTTGCCGTTGACGGTCAGCGTGCCGATCGAGTTGCCGGGTGCGATGCGGGCTTGGTTCTGCAGCAGCGTCGTATAGATGTCGCCGTGACCGTTGATGGTCGAGCCGAACATGTTGATGACCGACGGCGAGAACAGATTGCCGTCGACGGTCAGCGTGCCGGCGAGGGCCATCGTCTCGATCACCGTCAGCAAGTCGCCGCCGGTGTCGCGGATCCACAGGCGGGCATCGGCGTGATTGAGCTCAAGCCGGTCGATGTCCTTGAGCGAGTTCAAGGTCACGGTGCCGGCGCGGTTCAGCCAGACTTCGTAGTAAAGCGCCGGATTGGCGAACGCGGTGCCGGGCGAGCCGTCCGTGTTCATCGGCACGAAGTTCGTCGAACCAGGCCCCAAGAGCGGCGACGACGGCAGGGTGAGATCGATAAGCGCGCGCGGTTCGACCTTGTTTGCGGCGACCGCTTCCATGTCGGCGCTGAGGTTGGCGCTTTCGTTCGCAGGATCGGGAACCGCGACCATCGCCGGCAGCGGCGTCAGCGCGCCGTCGGCCAGCGGCGTGCCGGACGAGAACGGCAAGCCAGGCAGCGGCGTGGTGTCGAAGCCTGCGATGCTGGTGCCTTGCACATCGCCCCATTTCGGCGTCGTGCCGCCGACGCCCGGCTCGGCGCCCGTCGGCAGACCGTTCACCGCTTGGCCGGAGCCGTTGATGATGTAGAAGCCGGGATCGAGGTTCTGGGTCCACGTCGCGGGATTGTCCCAATCGCCGCCGCCGGCTTTCGCCGAGACGTATTTGTACGGCGTGTTTTGCGAAATGAACTCGTGATAGAGGTAAAGCGGATTGTAGTAGGACTGGTCGCCGTAGCCGCCGGGGACGCCTAAGCCCGGATAGAAGAAGTCCCAGTTCCAGCCGCCCGACAAAACGCCCGCGACGAACTTGCGCGCGAAGGCTTGGTCGATGATGAGCGCGCTGCCGCTGTCGCCGCCCGCGGTGCCCGCTTCACGCGCCAGCGCGTTGCCGCCGAACCAGTTGATGTCGTTGAACGCCGCGACCGAGGAACACGCTGGGAAGCCCAGCGTGCCTGCGCCGTTCGTGCATTGCGGCACGGCTGTCGGACGGTTCGGATCGTCCATATCGATCCAGTAGAGGTTCTGCGTGTAGTCTTCGATGGGCGTGCCGGTCGTCGCGCGGAACAGATCCTGCATCGAGCCCAGCATGTCGACGTTGTTTTCGCCGACCAGGCGATTGAAGCCGATTCCGACGTCGCCGGTCGAACCGGTGCCGAAGCCGCCATAGGCCGCGATCGTCGCGTGGAACGGTCCGGGCATCGGGGACAGCATGAGATCCATCCGGCCGATATTGGTGATCGGCTCCGCCAGCGCGATCATCGCAATGTCGCCGAAGGGGAAAGGCAGGCCGAAATTTTCGAGGTTCGATGCGGGGTGAACGATCACGTCCGATGACAGCGCGGCGCCGCCTTGGGCGTAGCTCAGGCCGCCGAGCGCGAAGTTGAAGAGACGCGTCTGGGTGTTCGGCCCGCTGGAGATGACCATCGAGTAGCCGAGGGCCGACGGGTTGTAGTCTTCGCTGCCCACGAAGTTCGCGCAGTGCGCGGCTGTGATGACCGTGCGCGGGTTGATCAGCGTACCAGTGCAGTTGAAGAAGATGTCGCCGGTCAAATTGTCGAGCAGGAAGATCTGCACCACGGCCGGGTTGGCGTTCGCCGTGTCTTGGCTGGCCACCAATCCGACATCGTCGCGGACGACGACCGCGCCGGCCGGTCCGGCCGCGAACAAGGCCGATGCTGCCGTTACGGTTGCTGCCAAATAGCGCGCGACTGCGCTGCGCCGGTTATGGCGCTGCCCAAGAAATCCCACGGTAACTGCCCCCCAAGTCCTATGTCCCCAACAGCGCCCCCCGGTCCCCACCGAAGGTCATTGTTGCGAATATGTTAATGATTGTTGCCCGCCTGCTGCAACCTTGATGTGGGCGGAAGTCTCGATGCAACTCCTGACTGTGGCAATAGAGGCACAAAGGGAAATGGCCAAATGGAGGTCAGTCCGACGGCCTGTGCTGCAATTTTGTGAAGTCCAACTGATCTACTCGAGGCCATCTCTTTTGTCCTTTCGACCTGTCTTCAAGTATTTCTGACTATTTGTCGTGTTTTTACATTGGATGTGCGCACTGCTCTTGGGTGGTGCGCCGGGGCCGGTGAGGGCATTGCTCCGCCGGTGAACGCGGGGCAGGAAGTGCGCCCGTTTCGGCTCCTAAGGCGATCCCCATGTTCGGTTTCCGTTATCTCAAGTCCAAGCCTACCGACTATGTCGTGCTCTATCGCGGCGGGCGGGTTGCGCGGCAGGGGCTGGGCTTGGCGGGCTTTGTCTATATGCCGTTCGCGACGGGGGCCGCGGTGCCCACCGACGCGCGGGACGAAATCTTCGCGGTCGAGGCGATGACCGTCGACTATCAGACGATCACCATTCAAGGCTTGATCTCGTTCCGCATCAAGGATGCGCCGGTCGCGGCGGCGCGGCAGGACTTTTCGATCAACCTGACGACGGGCGCGCATACGGGCGAGCCGATGAAGCAGATCGTCGAGCGGCTGCGCGCGATTGCGCAGACGGCGTGCCGCGATGCGCTGGTGCGCTCGACCTTGGATGCGGCGTTGAACAAGTCGGATGAGCTGTCTCAAGTGATCATGCGCGGGATCGCGGACGACAAGCGGCTCGCAGCCGACGGGATCGCGGTCGACCGGGTGCTGGTGCTGTCGTTGAAGCCGACGCCGGAAATCCGCAAGGCGCTGGAGGCGAATTTGCGCGAGCAGCTGTTGCGGCAGGCGGATGCGGCGATGTTCGAGCGGCGGCGTGCGGCGACGACGGACGAGCACGATCTGAAGCTGCGCGACGAGAAGAACAAGCGTGAGCTGGCCGAAAACGCGCTCGCCAACGAGCAGGCGTTGGAGAGCGAGCGGCGCAAGGTCGCCGAAGTGCGGGCCGAGACGTCGAAGGCCGAGGCGTCCGCGGATGCCGAGGCGCTGCGCATTCGCCTGAAGCCGTGGAGCGAAATTCCGCCGCAGCAGATTGCGGCGATGGCGTTCAAGGACTGGGCGAACCGCGAGACGAACCTGGCATCGCTGTCGATCGGCGGCGATGCGCTGGAGCGGCTGGCCAATCAATTTGCGGCGAAGAGCGAGTAGCGCGGCATGCGCCAGCGCGTCGTCATTCTGACGCGGCCGAGCGCGAAGCAGGCGTTCGTGCAGCGCTATGGCAGCGAAGGACAGACGCGCTTTGCGATGGCGCAGTCGGCCAAGGGCATGGCCGACTTCAAGAAGGCGGAGGTCGAAGACAGCGCGCAGTCGAGGGCCGTCGCGCGTATCCGCAAGGCGATGCCTTCCGACGTGAAGCTGGCGGAGATCGACCGGCAAATGGTGGCGCAGTTTCTGTTCGAGCCGCACGATCTGGTGGTTGCCGTGGGGCAGGACGGGCTGGTCGCGAATGTCGGCAAGTATCTCGAGGGGCAGCCGCTGGCCGGCGTCAATCCCGATCCGCAAACCATCGACGGCAGTCTGCTGGCGTTCAACGTCGAGACGTTCATCGCCGCGCTGCCGCAGGTCTTGAACGACCGGCGGCCGCTTAGGGAGGCGACGCTGGCCGAGGCGCAGACGTCGGACCGGCAGGTGTTGCGCGGCTTGAACGAGATTTTTGTCGGCGTCCAGACGCATCAGTCGGCGCGCTATCGCATCCGTCACGGGGCGAACGACGAGGTGCAGTCGTCAAGCGGGCTTATCGTTTCGACCGGCACGGGGTCGACGGGGTGGCTGAAGTCGTTGCGCGGGCCAGACGCGGTGTTCGATCCGGCGGCGGACGAACTGCACTTTGTGGTGCGCGAAGCGTGGCCGGGGCGCGGGTTTTCGGCGACGCTGATCGAGGGCCGCGTGACGCGCGATCAGCCGCTGCTGATCGAGTCGCGCATGGAGGGCACGATCTTCGCCGACGGCATCGAGGCCGACGCCGTGCGCTTCGACGCCGGCGTCAGCGTCACCATCCGGCCGGCACAAAGGCGGGTGCGGTTGGTCGTTTGATCTTAAGGTGGGCCGGCGGGCGCGCCGGCTGCCCTGGCTTGTTTGCGGGTCTTGTACATCGAGTAGACGATGCCGCCGGCGATGAGGGCGACCGTGACGCCGAGGGAGATTTGCGAGGGGATCTTACCGGTGAATTGGGCGACGAAGATCTTCGCGCCGATGAACACCAGCACGATGGCGAGCGCGTATTTCAGATAGTGGAAACGCTCGATGACGGCGGCCAGCGTGAAGAACAGCGCGCGCAGGCCCATGATGGCGAAGATGTTCGAGGTGTAGACGATGAAGGGGTCGGTCGTGATCAGGAAGACGGCCGGCACCGAGTCGACGGCGAAGACGACGTCGGCGAACTCGATCACGCAGAGCGCCAGGAACAGCGGCGTTGCGTGGGCTTTGAGGCGGCCGGTCTTCTTGTCGGGCAGGGGGACGAAGAAGCGGTCGCCGTGAATTTCGTCCGTCACGCGGATTCGCGACTTCAGGATCCTTAGGATCGGGTTGTTCGCGATGTCGGGCTTCTGATCGACGAGCCAGAGCATCTTGATGCCGGTGAAGATCAGGAAGGCGCCGAAGATGTAGAGCACCCAGTGGAACTCGGTCACGATGGCGCTGCCCAGCGAGATCATCAGCGCGCGCAGGAAGATGACCCCAAGAATGCCCCAGAAGAGCACGCGGTGCTGATACTGGCGCGGGATTGCGAAATAGCTGAAGACCAGCGCGATGACGAAGATGTTGTCGAGCGACAGCGTGTACTCGACGAGATAGGCGGTCAGAAAATCCATGCCGCTTTCGACGCCGTAGGACCACCAGACCCATGCGCCGAAAGCGAGCGCAATCGACACGAAGACAGTCGATTGCAGCATGCTCTCGCGGAACGAGATGACATGGGCCTTGCGGTGGAAGATGCCCAGATCGAAGACGAGGATCGCGACGACGATCGACAGGAACAGCGCCCATGCCCAGGACGGTTTGCCCAGGACGTCGGCAAATAGAATTTGATCGAGCAGTTCCACGTGACCCCTCTCGTGCCAAGTACAGTTGGTATGGCTATGGCCGCTACGTCCGACATCGCAGGCGTTGGTTCGCCTGCCAGAGGGGCCCGGTTCCGTGCGTTGATCGATTAGGTAGCGGGGCATTCAGTCCGTTGCAAGACCTGAACACCGGGGCATCCGGATTGCGCTTTCCAGGGCTTTGGCGAGAGGCAATTTTCGGGGGTGCCGCCATCTTTCGGTCGCAATGGGGCTTATGCTTCGGCGAAGTCAGGGCAAAGGGGTACGGCGATGACGCGCGTCTTGCTGGTGGTGGCGGTGGTGCTTGCGCTGTTTGTCGTTACGAACCCGTCGCGCGCCGAGTTCAATACCTGGGCGCAGACGTGGGTCGTCAAGAAACTCGAAGAAGAGGCCCTGAAAGAAGGGCGCGATCCGCGCGATGGATCGAGCCAGTTCGGCGGTGCGCTGGCAGGGCTCATCATCCCCGCCCTGCCGATCGAGCGGCGGAATTTTTTGGCGTTCTCGATCTACAGTCTGAAACTGCCGGAAGGGAACGGACGCGAGAAGACGTGCAGCGTCTTGGGCGTGGTGGGGCAGTTCGTGCCGCTGGGCGAGTGTTGACGAAAATGTCCGTCATGGCCGGGCTTGACCCGGGCACCCCGTGCGCGCACGTCTGTGCGCGCGAAAGACTCGCTTGAATCATCGGTAGATTGCGGCTTTTGATGACTCTCGCGGCCGCGCCGACGCGCGGCCACTGTGTGGCCGGGTCAAGGCCGGCCATGACGGATAATTTTGTCCTTCTCGCTATGCCGGTGAACTGATGGATCGACTGAAAATAAAGGGTGAGCGGTTCTTGGATGCGGCCGGGCGGCAGGTGTTTCTGCGCGGGGTCAATCTGGGCGGCGACTGCAAGGTGCCTTATCCGAGCGGGGGCACGAATTTTCCTTCCGATTTTTCCGATCATCGTGAGGTGAGTTTCGTCGGGCGGCCGTTTCCGCTTGCTGAGGCGGACGAGCATTTTTCGCGGTTGAAGGCTTGGGGGATGAACTGTCTGCGGCTGCTCACCACCTGGGAGGCGGTCGAGCATGCGGGGCCCGGCAAATATGACGAGGCCTATCTCGACTATTTCACCGAGCTGACGCGGCGCGCGGGCGAGTACGGGCTCTATGTCTTCATCGATTTTCACCAGGATGTTTGGAGCCGGATGACCGGCGGTGACGGCGCGCCGGGGTGGGTGTTCGAGGCGGTGGGTCTGGACTTCACGACCTTTCACGCGTCGGGTGCGGCGCATGTGATGCAGCACAAATACGACTACGCGCGTGGCGGGCGGCAGGAAGACCGCTATCCGATGATGACGTGGGCGAACAATTATCGCATGCCGGCGAACGCGATCATGTGGACGCTGTTCTTTGCGGGCGATCTGTTCGTGCCGGATTTCAAGATCGACGGAAAGACGGCGCAGGATTTTCTGCAGAGCCATTACCTCGGCGCGATGCGGGCGATCGCCAAGCGCGTGAAGGGGATTCCGCATGTTTTGGGCTTCGACACGCTGAACGAGCCGGGGACCGGATGGACGGGGCAGGCGCTGTCTTATCGCCATACAGAGCGCACGGCGGAGCATCCCGATCCTGTGCGGCCGGGGCCGGCGTGGTCGGCGCTTGACGGGTTGCTGGTCGCGCAAGGGCTGCCGCGCACGATCCCAGAACTCGCGTTCGACCCGGCGCAGATGAAGGTCGGCGTGATCGGCGAGAAGGCGGTGAACGAGGGGCGCGTTTCGATCTGGCGCAAAGGTGTTTCGTGCCCGTTCGAGAAGGCCGGCGCTTATCGCCTCACCGGAAACGGGCACGAGGTGTTGCGCGAGGACTTCTTCCAGACTGTGAAAGGCCGCACGGTGCATGCGGATGCCGACGGCATGGCGCCGTTCTTCCAGCGTGTCGCGCGCGAGATTCGCGCCGTCGATAACGATTGGCTGGTGTTCGCAGAGCTTGATCCGTTTGCCGGCATCACGGGTGAGGGCTTTCCGCCGGGGACGCCGGAGCGCACCGTCAACGCCAGCCATTGGTACGACATCGTCACGCTGTCGACGAAGACGTTCATGTATCCGACCTCGCTCAATCCCTTCACGATGAAGGCGTTGAATGGGGCGGCGGAGATCGAGGATTCTTATGCGCGGCAGCTGGGTCGCATCAAAGAGGCGTCGCAGTCGATCCCCGGCGGCGCGCCGACATTGATCGGCGAGTTCGGGATTCCGTTCGATTTGGACGGCGGGGCGGCTTACGCGGCGTGGGCGCAGGGCGACACGTCGGCGAAGCCGTGGGAGAAGCACGTCATCGCGCTCGACCTCATGTACAACGCGCTCGACCTGAATCTGTTGAACTGCACCCTGTGGAATTACACGGCGTCGAACAGCAACGATCAGGCGATCGGCGACGGGTGGAATCAGGAGGACTTGTCGGTCTTTTCGC
>JAEUMM010000289.1 GCA_016792645.1 Alphaproteobacteria bacterium
GTTTGTAGACGGCTTCCATCAGCGTTTCCTGGCGCCGGCGCGGATTGCGGTTTCCGCACGTTGCTTGATTTGGCCGGCGCGGTTCATCACGTGGAAGATGTATTGCTGATCGACGACGCCTTGGAAGAGGTGCGCCCATGGACCCGAGGCGAGGATGGGTACGTCTTCACCGCCGTGCGTTTCGGAATTGAAGGGCACGAGCGCTTGCTGGCGATAGTCGGGCTTCGTGGTGTCGACGTTGGTGAGATCTTCGCGGTCGCCTTCCGCTGCGCCCGGGCCGTTTGCGTAGGAGAGCGTCGTGTAGGGCTTGCCGTCCTTGGCGAGCGCGGGTTTGCCGTCTTCGCGGTTCGCGAGTCCCAAGATCGGATTGTCCCGCGAGGGATAGCCCGCCATCGTGAGCACGTGGCTGTGGTCGGCGGTCACGACGATCAACGTATCGCGCGCATCGGTCGCGGCGAGTGCGGCTTTTACCGCTTCGTCCATCGCGACCGTGTCGTCGAGGGCTTGGGCCGCCATACCGGCGTGATGGCCGTGATCGATGCGGCCGCCTTCGACGAGGAGGAAGAAGCCCTTAGGATTCCTTTCCAGGATCGAGATCGCCTTGAACGTCATTTCGGCGAGCGAGGGTTCGCCGGCTTTGTCGCGCACGCGGGCGGATTCGAACTGCATATGGCTGGATTCGAAGAGGCCGAGCAGGTGCTTTGTCTTGCCCATATTCAGCGCTTGCAGCTGCGGTTGGCTCCAGACATAGGCCGCGCCTTCGCCGTAACGCTTCATCCAGGCGTCGACGAGATTGCGCCCGTCTTTGCGCGCGCCCGTCTTCTTCGGATCTTCCGGATCAGCGACGCTCAGCGGCAGGAATTGCGCGCGGCCGCCGCCCATCGCGACTTCGAGGCCGTCGCCATAGCGCATCTCGACGAGTTGACGGGCGATGTCGACGCAGCCGGCGGCGATGTCTTCCGGCTTCATGTCGGCGTCGCGTTCCCAGTCGCGGCCGGCTGCGTGGGCGTAGATCGCGGCAGGCGTCGCGTGGGTGATGCGCGTGGTCGTCACGGCGCCGGTCGACATGCCGGCGATCTCAGCGAGTTCGGCGATGGTCGTCGTCGGATGGGCGAGCCCAGCCTTGCAGTCGTTCTCCGGCACGCTTGAATCGACGTTGATAACGCCGTTGCGCGATTTCACGCCCGTGGTCATGGCGCTGGCCGAAGGCGCGGAGTCCGTGACTTCGGAATCGTGCGAGTAGGTGCGCGAGAAGGCAGCGTAGGGCAGGGTCTCGAACACGAGCTTGTTCGACACGCCGTCGCGGCCGGCGACTTGGCCTTGCCTAATGCGCGCGGCGGTGACGGTGGTGACGCCCATGCCGTCGCCGACGAAGAGGATGATGTTCTTGGCGCGGCGTGTATTGGGCACGCGTTTGGCGACGTCCTGCAGATGTTTCGCCGCGTCGACGTAGTAGGGGTCGTTCACCTGAGCAATCGGACCGTCGGCGGCGCGAGCCTGCGTGAGCGCCAGCGCTGCGACGGTGATCGCAAGAAATGTGCGGCCGGTCATGTGAATCCCCCTCGTGTCGGCTGCGGGGTTATAGCCTTGTTGAGAATACCAATGACACCCCCGCCCCGAAGCGAAACTCCGTCAGCGCCCGATTGGACGTTAACCCGATCCTTCAAGGCACCAGAACGGCGGCGCCGGTGAGTTTGCCGGCGCGCAAGTCGGCAAGGGCCTCGTTGGCGCGTTCGAGCGGATAGCTCGTGGTCGTGACGTGCAGCGACGCAACCGACGGCAGAGCCAGAAATTCGGCGGCATCCGCGCGGGTGAGGTTGGCCACCGAGCAGACTTCGCGCTCTTCCCAAAGGAGCCGGTAGGGGAATTGCGGGATGTCGGACATGTGGATACCGCCGCAGACAACGCGCCCGCCTTTGCGCACGCGTGACAGCGCCACCGGCACAAGCGTTCCGACGGGCGCAAAGATGATTGCGGCGTCGAGCTCTTCGGGCGGTGCTTCATCCGATCCGCCCGCCCAGGCGCAACCAACGCGCCCCGCGAGCGCCTGGGCGGGTGCGTCGCCGGCGCGGGTGAAGGCGTAGACCCGCCGTCCTTGGCTGACGGCGATTTGCGCGATCAGATGAGCAGCCGCACCGAAGCCAAAGAGACCGAGTGCTTGGGCGTCGCCCGTGCGCTTCAGGCAGCGCCATCCGATCAATCCGGCGCACAAAAGCGGCGCGCACTCGACGTCGCTCCGTTCGATCGCGAGCGGGAATGCGTAGCGCGCGTCGACCAGCGTGTGCGACGCAAATCCTCCATCGCGGGTGTAGCCGGTGAAGGTCGGCCGATCGCAAAGGTTCTCGCGGTCCGCATTGCAGTACGCGCATGACTGGCACGTTCCGCCAAGCCAAGGAACACCGACTCGATCGCCGACGGTGAACCGCGTCACCGAAGCGCCGCACGCAACCACCCTGCCGACGATTTCATGACCGGGCACAATCGGAAGCCGCGGATTTGGCAAGTCTCCATCAACGACGTGCAGGTCGGTTCGGCAAACCGCGCAGGCCAGCACCTGGACCAGAATGTCGTCGCCCCTTGGGGCGGGCATTGCGCGCCGCTCGGCGCGCAAGGGTTTTCCCGGCGCGTCCAGCACCATTGCTCGCATGTCGGATTGCATCGGTCGCGTGTCCTTACGGCTGCACACCATAGCGCAATTAGGTCGCGGCGATCGTTCGGTCCAGCGCTTCGGCCGCGGCGATGCGGCGTTGGGATTGATTTTGAGCGCCTTCGGGTGTTCCGCAGAACGCACCTGCCGCTCTCCGCGGCGTGGACGTTTGCACCAGCGAGCCCTTGACGGTGGGCGGCGCGTTCTTGTGCCGGCCGGTGGGTGGGCGGGCCGGGGCGCGCCGTCATCCGCCAGTCCCGGACGGCAAGCGCATGGTGAACCGAAAGCGCTGGTCAGGGCTTGATGTGGGTCAACATGGCCCCGGCAGGTGGCGCAGCACGCGCGTGCATCGCGCCGCGTGATCGCCGCGGCGTTTTAGACCGCCCGGAAATTCGATGCGCTTGAGCGCCGTCAGAGCTGTAACCCCGCCACGTAGTCCGCGAGCCGCTGTTGTTCCGCCGCGCGTTGTTGTTGGAGGCGGGTGATGTTGCGGTTGTGGGCTTCGGCTTGGTCTTCCAGTTGACCCATCGAGCGCAGGTAGCGGCTTTGCAGATCGCTGCCGGGCGGGACCGCTTTGATGTTGTCGCGGATGCGTTCTTGATCTTCGAAGACGCGGTCGCGGGCTTCGGTTTCGTTTTGAATTTGGCGGTCGAGAGCTTCGATCGAGCGCTTCATCTCGGCCATGCGGTTGAAGGCGGCGCGTTGGGCGGGCGTCAGGCCTTCGTTCGAGGCATAGGCGAGCACCAGATCAAGCGGCAGATCGACGAGGCTTTGTTCTTCTTCGCGCGGCCATTGGGTCGTGACCGTTTGCTTGATCGTGGCGCCGGCTTTCACATCGAAGGGGATGCGGAAGGCGGTGTCGGTCATATCCACATTCTTCGAATCCGGCGTGACGAGCTCCCAGCCTGCGGCGCGCGGATGTTCGATGACGACGCGGCGGTCTTCCTTTGCCGCGCCTTTGATCGTGTAGACGGTCGTGCGCTGATCGACGACCGAGGCCTTGAAGACGCCGTTAGCAAGCGTCGCCTTCGAGATGCGCTGTTCGGCCTTGTCTTCGCGGTCGATGAGAACCTTTTGGTCGAGCGCGAAGCTGAGCATGCGGGTTTCGCCGACGGGCAGCGCCGCGAGCCGCGCGTCGCCGTCGTATTGGGTGAGGCCCTTGTCGTCCACGCGATAGGCGGTCAGCACGCCGGGCGGCAGGCTGGTGTCGCTGTCATTGACCAAGCGCAGCGCGGCCAGCGGATGGCGCGGATGCGTGTCCGGCTGGTAGAGCGAAACGAGATCGCCGGGCACGTCTTTGTCGATGATCGGAACGGCAAGCGATTGACCGTTCATCACCGTGACCGTGAAGGGCATGTGGAAGGTCACTTGCGTGGCGGCTTCGCTGGATTCCGCGGCGATGGGTTTGCCGGCATCGCTGTCGGGCGAATTGGCGGCGTCGGCGCGTTTGCGCGAGCCGGTGACGGCAACCGATTCCGGACGTGGGGGCGCCATGGCGGGCGCGGGCGGCGGCGGGGGCGGCGCGGCCGCTTCGCCATAGGTGTCGCCGCCGCGCCCGACGGAGCCTTCGTCGGGCTTCGGCAGAAGGCGGCCGAGGACTTCGACCGGAATTTCCGGCCGGTCGACGTAGTAGGTCGCGTAGAGCGCTTGGCGGAACGTGACCGGGTTGCCGGAGACCACGGTGAGGTCGACGTCGACCCAATCGTTTCCGGTGACGTTTTCCAGCACGGCCCAGCCTTGGAGATGGGCCTTGCCGCCGGCGACCGCGGTGGCGCGGTAGGACGATTTCCACAACGGCGCTTCGACGACGTAGGCGATGGTGACGGTGCGCGATCCTTCGCCGTTGGCGCGGATCTTCAGCGTGCGGCCTTGGCCTTCGCGATGCTCGGCGACGGAGGCGAGAGCCTGGTTGATCTGCTTGGTGAGGACGGGGTCGCTGAAGGTGATCGACGACGCCTCTTCGAGGACGAATTGCTTCAGTCCGCTGGACGTCATCACGCCGACGCGGTGATGCGTCGTGGTGGCGTCGCCGTCGGGCAAGCGCACTTCTTCCTTTACGATGCTGACGACGCGGCCCGAGATGCTGTCGCTGGCGCGTACCGAGACTTCGGCGCCCTTCAAGGCGTCGATGAGGGCGGCGTTCGATTCCAGGGCGGAGGGACCAAAGGGCAGGCCGCGGAAAATGTCGGAGAGCGGCGCGCGCGAGGGCAGCTGCACAAAGCCCGTGTTGCCCTTGTCGTCGAAGACGACGATGCTTTTCAGGATGTCGTCGACTTGGTCCATGCGCACGGGCAATTGCAGTTCGGCGGTGCCCGAGACTTGCGCCTCGTATTCGAAATAGCCGACGCCGCCGGTGGACAACAGCACGCGCTGCAAGACCGGCGTGCCGGGCGGGCCGGAAACCGCATGCGTCACGGCGCGTTCGGGTTTTCCCTCGACCGGCGCGCCCGCATAGGCGGGCGGCGCCTTGCCGGTGCTTGGCCGATTCTGCACGGTGTAGAGGGCGAGCGCGGCCAGGCCTGCGAAGGCGATAAACACGCCGATGCCGCGCACCATGTTGCCGACATTGCGGCGGGGGGCGGGGGCGGGCGTCGTTTCTTCTTCGGCCATGGCGTTACTCCCTCAACTCGAACTTTGCCTGACGGGTAGACCTACTTTTTGCCGGATGAAATGCGGCGGATTCGGGCAGGCTCGTCGACGCGCGCGGCGTCGGCATCGGGCGACGCCAGAAAGCGCGCAAGTTCCTGCGGCGAACCGGTGAGCGTCGCCATGTCGTAGGTACGCGGCGGCTTGATGCCTTTGACGACGCCCTTTTCGATCAGCTTTCCGATTTTGTCGGCGTCGAGCATTTGGAAGACGACGTCGCTGCCTTTGAAATCGTAGAAGCCGAGGAAGTAGCCGTCGGGGATCTCGCCGTCGGTCTTTTCGAACGGCGTCAGTATCTTGGCGGCGAAGACGTTCTTGCCGCCGATCTTCATCGTGCGCACTTCGTAGACTTGGTAGCTGCGGTCTTCGACCCAAACGAGGCGCAGCGGCGCGTCGTCGGACGGCTTTTGAAAGTGGAGGAAAGCGTCCTCGGCCGTCTCGCCGGTGTCGGCGTCGACGCCTTGCCACGCGCCGACCAGTCGCTCGTCGTTGATCGGTCCCGCGCCGGTCGGGGCGTTCTTGGACACTGTGAAGCAGGCTGAAAGGACGAGTGCCGCAGCCAAAGCCGCGACGACAGAGCACGCACGCCGAAACGTCATTTAGGATCTCCCCGTGGGCCCAGAACGAGCCACATTAATGGGCGAAAAGACAAGCGCCCAAGCAGGGCCCTACTACGGCGGAATTGCGCCAAACATGTGTCGCCCAGCGGTTGCGCGGGGGCATGTGGAAGACTCCTGCGGGCACCTTTACGCGGCGCCGGTGCCGCATTAGCTTCCCCAGCCTCCATGACACAAACCGTATTGATCATCGATTTCGGCTCTCAGGTGACGCAGCTGATCGCGCGGCGCTTGAGGGAGCAGGGCACGTATTGCGAGATCGTGCCGTTTCAATCGGCCGAGGCTTATCTCAAGACGAACAAGCCCGTCGCCATCATCCTCTCCGGATCGCCGGCGAGCACGACGGAGGACGAGAGTCCGCGCGCGCCGCAGAAGGTGTTCGAGTTGGATTTGCCGGTGCTGGGCATTTGTTACGGCGAGCAGCTGATGTGCGCGCAGCTGGGCGGCAAGGTCGAGGCGGGGCATCATCGCGAGTTCGGGCGCGCGACGCTTGAGGTGACGGACGTGTCGCCGCTGTTCGAGGGCGTTTGGCCCAAGGGCGCGAAGGACGACGTGTGGATGAGCCACGGCGATCGTGTCACCGCATTGCCGCCGGGGTTCAAGGTGATCGCCATCTCCGGCAATGCGCCGTTCGCGGCGATCGCCGACGAGGCGCGCAAGTTCTACGGCGTGCAGTTTCATCCCGAGGTGGCGCACACGCCGCGTGGGGGCGAGCTGCTGAAGAATTTCACGCAACGCGTGGCAGGCGTGAAACCCGACTGGACGATGCAATCGTTCCGCCGCACGCAGATCGAACGCATCCGCGCGCAGGTCGGCAAGGGGCGCGTGGTGTGCGGCTTGTCGGGCGGGGTCGATTCATCGGTCGCGGCCGTTCTGATCCACGAGGCGATCGGCGAGCAGTTGACCTGCATCTTCGTCGATACGGGAATGATGCGTGCGGGCGAGGCGGACGAGGTCGTCACGCTGTTCCGCGAGCACTACAACATTCCGCTGGTGCATGTGCATGCGGAGGATTTGTTTCTCGACCGGCTTGCCGGGGTCAGCGATCCCGAGACGAAGCGCAAGCGCATTGGCGCCGCGTTCATCGACGTGTTCGACGCCGAAGCGCACAAGGTAGGCAACGTCGAATTCTTGGCGCAGGGCACGCTCTATCCCGACGTGATCGAAAGCGTGTCGTTCACCGGGGGGCCGAGCGCCACGATCAAGTCGCACCACAACGTGGGCGGTTTGCCGGAGCGCATGAAGCTGAAGCTCGTCGAGCCGCTGCGCGAATTGTTCAAGGACGAAGTGCGCGTGCTGGGCCGCGAACTTGGCCTGCCGCCAGCGTTTGTCGGCCGCCATCCGTTCCCGGGCCCGGGCCTTGCTATTCGCATACCCGGCGAGATCACGCGCGAAAAACTCGACATCCTACGCAAGGCGGATGTCGTTTATCTCGACGAGATCCGCAAGGCGGGTCTCTACGACAAGATCTGGCAGGCGTTCGCCGTGCTGTTGCCCGTGCGCACGGTGGGCGTGATGGGCGACGGCCGCACCTACGACTACGTCTGCGCGCTGCGTGCTGTGACATCGACCGACGGCATGACGGCCGACAGCTATCCGTTCGAACACGCGTTCCTCTCGCGCGTCGCCACCCGCATCATCAACGAAGTGAAGGGTATCAACCGCGTGGTCTACGACGTGACGTCGAAGCCGCCGGGGACGATTGAGTGGGAGTAGGCAGCTTCTGCAACAAGCCGGTGCAGAAACGTGTATACTGTCGGCTCTGCGATGGGGGGCGTCATGCCTCGGCTATTCCTTGGC
>JAEUMM010000310.1 GCA_016792645.1 Alphaproteobacteria bacterium
GCACATGTTCTACCTGCGCGAATGCTACAAGGAGAACAATCTCTCCCGCGGCCGAATGGTGCTCGGCGGCGAGAAGCTGGATCTCTCGAAGGTCAAGATCCCGATCTATCTGCAGTCGGCCAAGGAAGACCACATCGCGCCGTACCGCTCGGTCTACAAATCAACGAAGCTCTTCAAAGGCCCGATCACCTTCATGATGGCCGGCTCCGGCCACATCGCCGGCGTCATCAACCACCCCGACGCCCACAAATATCAACACTGGACCAACGACAAACTCCCCGAGAAGGTCGAAGACTGGGTCGCCGGCGCCACTGAAACGCCCGGCTCCTGGTGGCCCCACTGGGACAAGTGGCTGTCGAAACTCAGCGGCAAAAAAGTCCCCGCCCGCACGCCCGGCGACCACAAACTCAAGGTCATCGAACCCTCGCCCGGCACCTACGCGAAGATGAAGTAGAGCCAAGAGCCGGCGCAATGCCGGCTCTTCCGCAGTCGGCCCAAGCTATCGTCCAAACACGCGCACGGTCGCCGTCTTGCGCCGGCCCCAGCTCGTTTCCTCGTAGAGCATGTTGATGCTGCGGATGTCGCGGTCATCGCCCTTGAGATCGATGTTGCGCGTGCAGCCACCCGGATTAATGCGCGCTCGGACCTCGACATCCTGATGCCCGCCGTTGTTGAAGCGGACGTCGACGTCGTAAATGCGTACGGGGTGGCGATAGACGCAGATCTTGATCTGCGTGAAGCGGCGATGGCCTTCGAGCACAATCGCGTCGCGGTCCATGCGGTCGCGTACGATTCGCTCGCCTAAGAGGTCCCACGCAGCCGCCGGCGCGGCCGTGGCGGCTGCGAAAAGTGCTGCCGTCACAAGCATCTTTATCATCATGTTCGTCATTTCCCTTTTTGTCTGCGGCCGGCGCATGACCGGCGCGTTTACCCCTGTCGCCCCGAAACTCAAACGGACGGTAAGACCCCGATCCGTCGGCCTCTTGGCGTGTCGCGAACACGGACATAGGACTGCGGCGCACTAGCCTGCGCCTGTTGTCCGGCCGCAACGCACGTTTGGGCGACGCGGAGGACGCATCCGACTGTGCGCCTGGCGCATTGACGAACGCCGCCGGCCCGCCCGAATGTTCGCTGTGGGATCTCTCCAGGCCGCCGTCATGCCCAATCCACCAAACCACTGCCGCGTGTTTTCGACCGACATGCTTCCGGAGCCCGAGCGTTATGACGCTTGCCGGGACGCATTCGCGCGGCAGGTGATGCGCCTCGACGTACAGCGCGCCGACGATGGACCGTTCTACTCGCGCTTCGCCTTCGTCGATCTTGCGACCGCAAAATGCGGCTCCTTCGACTTCTCGCCGTCCTCCTACGGACGCACGCGCGACCTCATCACCGACGGCAACGACGATTTCGTGTTGCTCATCAATCGCAGCGCTCCGCTTCACGAAAGTCGCACGGGCGCGGTGCTGCAGGCGGGCGGCGCACACCTTCAAGACAACGCGCGCGCCGCGTACATCGGCACAAAACTACCGGGCGCGGTATGGAACATCGTCATTCCGCGCAAGACGCTCCTGCGTTTGGCCCCCGGCGCCGAAGATGGCGTCGGCGCGGCCATCGATCCCAATTCGACGGCGCTCCGCCTCTTGCGCGCCTACGTTTCAACGTTACTCGAGGACACCGCACTCGAGCCAAGAACACTCGAAACGGCCGCGCATCACTTGGCCGAACTCACCGCGCTCGCTCTATCGTCCGGCGCGAAAGTGCAGGAAGGCGCGGACCACGCAACAAGAGCCGCGCGTCGGCTGGCGCTGACACGCGACATTCGCGCCCGCGCAAACGACCCCGCCTTGACGCTCGCGGCCATCGCCAAAGCTCACGGCATCTCGGAACGTTACGTGCAGCAACTGATGGCGGACGAAGGCACAAGCTTCACCGACTACGTCCTCGGTTTGCGCCTCGCCCTCGCCTACCGCGAACTCGTCGCGCCCGCGCATCGCGCGCGGCGCATTTCCGACATTGCCTTCGGCGCAGGCTTCTCCGACCTCTCGCACTTCAACCGCAGCTTCCGTCGACGTTACGGCGCGACACCGTCCGACGTTCGGCGTGGCGCGGGCTAGGCACGCCCACATTTGTGATGGACGCGTCAGATTCGCGCACATCGTCGGCCAGATTACGCCACAATCGAGCATCACCTGTTGCCGCATGGAGGAAGCGCCATGTCACGCACCGCATTGCTTGCAGCTGTATCGCTCGTCACATTGACCGCCTGTGAAGCCGGCTCGACCAAGCCGTCGACGCCGCCCACGCCGACCGCCACCGACATCCAGCAAACGTGGCTCTGCGGCCGCGAATACGTGAACCAGGCCTGGGGATACCAACGCCGCGGTGTCGTGCTCGACGCGAAGGGCAACGTTTGGAAATACGACTTCAAAGGCTCACCCACCGCGCTCGTCAATCCATGGGGACCCAAGGACATGGCGAACATGAGCGAGGAGGAGCTGAAGCTGCGCTACAACGGCGCGATGGTGACGGACGTCAAAGTCCCGCTCGAAGAAATCGCGCGTCACTTCCCGCTGATTGAAGAAGCCTCGAACGCGACGCCCACACAGCCCAAGAGCGTCGGCGCCGACATGGGCCAGAACACGCTCTACTGCTACACCTACGACGCCGCGAAGCGCACTTACGCGCAGGTCATGCTGGACAACCAAGGCGACTGGGACTCGACAAACCCCTCTCCCGCTGCGAAGACACTCACCGCCTGGCTCGACAGCCGCTTGGGCGAAATCAAATAGGCTCAATGTCGCCTTCGGCGTAACCGCGCATCAAATCGGCGGCATGGGCGTGAAGACGCCCGCCGCCGATCGCCTCGCGCAGCCCCGCCGTCAGATCCTGATAGTGCGTGAGGTTGTGCCACGTGATCAGCATCGACGCCAAAATCTCGTCCGACTTCACGAGATGATGCAGATAAGCGCGTGAATACTGCCGGCACGCCGGACACCGGCACGAGGCGTCCAGCGGCCGCGGATCGTCCGTGTGTCGCGCATTGCGCAAGTTGACGGTGCCGCGCCGCGTAAACGCCTGCCCGTTCCGGCCTGACCGTGTCGGCAGCACGCAATCGAACATGTCGACGCCGCGCATGACCGCCCCGATGATGTCGTCCGGCTTGCCGACACCCATCAGATATCGTGGCCGGTCCGCCGGCATATGCGGCATCGTGAAGTCGAGCACCTCGAACATCCGCGCCTGCCCCTCGCCCACCGCGAGCCCGCCGATCGCATACCCGGGAAACCCAATCTCCTTCAACGCCGCCGCCGACCGCTCGCGCAAATGCGGATACACACTGCCCTGCACGATCCCAAAGAGCGCGCGCCCCGGAGCCGCGCGGAAGGCTGCCTTCGACCGCTTCGCCCACCGCATCGACAGCGCCATCGAGCTCTCGGCATCCGCCTCGCCCGCCGGAAACGGCGTGCATTCGTCGAGCACCATATGAATGTCGGAGCCCAGCAGCGCTTGAATCTCCATCGACCGCTCAGGCGTCAATTGATACGTCGCCCCATCGACATGCGACTGAAACGAAACCCCGTTCTCATCGAGCTTGCGCAACTGCGCCAGCGACATCACCTGAAACCCACCGGAATCGGTGAGGATCGGCCGCGGCCAATTCATCATCTTGTGCAACCCGCCAAGCCGCGCCACGCGCTCTGCCCCCGGCCGCAGCATCAGATGATACGTATTGCCCAGAACGATATCCGCCCCGGTCTCACGCACGCTCTCCGGCAGCATCGCCTTCACCGTGCCGGCGGTACCGACCGGCATGAACGCAGGCGTGCGAATCTCGCCGCGCACGGTCGAGATAACCCCGGCACGCGCCGCGCCGTCGGAGGCGGAAACGGTGAAACTGAAGTCGCTCATGCCGCCTTACGTATCAAAAGACAGGCGTCGCCATAAGAATAAAACCGGAAGCGCTCCGCGATGGCATGCGCATAGGCCGCCCGCATGGTCTCAACCCCGCAGAACGCCGACACCAGCATGAACAACGTCGACCGCGGCAAATGAAAATTCGTCAACAGAACGTCCACCGTTTTGAACCGGTATCCGGGCGTGATGAAGATACGCGTGTCCCCCGCGAACGCATGCAGATGATCGTCGCTCGCCGCCTCAAGAATGCGCAGGCTGGTCGTCCCGACACATGCCACACGCCGTCCAGCGGCACGCGCAGCGTTGACGGCGTTCGCGGTCGCGGGCGGCACATCACCCCACTCGGCATGCATCACGTGATCTTGCGTATCATCCGCCTTCACGGGCAAGAACGTTCCCGCCCCCACATGCAGCGTCACCTGCGCCCGCGCGACGCCGCGCGCATCGAGCGCCGCCAAAAGCGCCGGCGTGAAATGAAGCCCCGCTGTCGGCGCTGCGACCGCGCCCTCACGTGCGGCGTACACGGTCTGATAGTCCACCTCGTCCCGCCCATCCGCGGCGCGCCGCCCGGCGATATATGGCGGCAACGGGGTCACGCCGACGGTCGCGATGGCGCGATCAAGTTCTGGTCCTTCGGCGTTGAAGCGCAACGTCACTTCACCGCTTGCGTCCTTCGCCGCCACTTGCGCGGACAACGTTTCGCCGAACCGCACCATGTCCCCGACACTGAGCTTGCGCCCCGGCTTCGCGAACGCTGCCCAGATGTCCGCGCCTTCGCGTTTATGAAGCGTGACTTCGATGCGCGCTTCTGCGCTCAGCCCGCGCGCCGGCCGCACGCCAAAGAGCTGCGCCGGAATGACCTTCGTATCGTTGAACACGCACACGTCGCCACTGTTCAGCAACGACGGCAGGTCGCGCACCATCGCCTCTTCGAACACCGGCGATCCTTCGCGCACGATCAACATCCGCGCCGCGTCGCGCGGCACGACGGGGCGCAGCGCAATCAGCTCTTCAGGCAGGTCGAAATCGAAATCCGAGACGCGCATACGGGTTGCTTAGGACGCCTTCCCGCCCGCCGCAAAGGGAACCTGTTACGGCTTCGCCTTGGGGCGCCCGTTGCCGCGCGACAGCGCGACCACTTTCGCAGTCCGGCGCGCAGGAAGTTTGATGCCGCGCGCGGCCAGCTTCTCGCGCATGCGCTTGGCGACGGAGGGCGATACGAACTGCGAGATATCGCCGCCCAGCGACGCGATCTCCTTCACCAGCCGTGAGGCGATCGCCTGGTGCTCGGCGCCTGCCATCAGAAACACCATCTCGATGTCGCTGTTCAGCTGCATGTTCATGCCGACCATCTGGAATTCGTACTCGAAGTCGGACACGGCCCTCAGGCCCCGGATAATGATCTGCGCGCCGACTTCCTCGGCGAAGTGCATCAAGAGCGTGTCGAACGGCCGGACCGAAATCTCGACGCCGGCCCTCTTCGCAATCTCCGCCGTCTCGTGGCGCACCATCTCGACGCGCTCGTCGAGC
>JAEUMM010000321.1 GCA_016792645.1 Alphaproteobacteria bacterium
CGACGAGCGGGAAAGCGGCTGACGATGGGTCGGCCGGCACGCGCACATGCGTTGCTGTGAGTTCGGGTTGGCCGACGACTGTGATCGCGGTGAGGCCGTCGCCGGTTTGCTCGCGCCGGACCGTGGCACCGAAGTGGGTGAGCATGCGTTCGGTGTGGTCGCGCGTCGCTTCGGCTTCGAGGACCGTCGTTTCGCCGGGTGCGTTGAGGCCGGCGAGGAGGACCGCCGATTTTACCTGCGCCGACGCGACCGGCAGGCGGTAGGTCACGGGCATCGGGTTGCGCGCGCCTTTGAGCGTGATCGGCAGGCGGCCGCCTTCGCGCGACGTTGCCTCGGTGCCGAAGAGTTCCAGGGGATCCAGGACGCGGCGCATCGGGCGGCGGCGGAGGGAGGCGTCGCCGGTAAACGTCGCAGTGATGGGGCTTGTCGCGACCGCGCCCATCATCAGGCGGACGCCGGTGCCGGAATTGCCGTGGTCGAGGACGTTCGCCGGCTCGGCGAAACCACCGACGCCGAAACCGTGGACGTGCCACTGTCCGGCGTTATCTCGCGATATGTCCGCGCCCAATGCGCGCAGGACGACCGCGGTGTTGAGAACGTCTTCGCCCTCCAGCAGGTCGTCGATCAGCGTTTCGCCGACGGCCAATGCGCCGAAGATCAGCGCGCGATGCGAGATCGACTTGTCGCCGGGGACGCGAATCCGCCCTTTCAGAGCGCCTGACGCGCGGGCGGTGAGCGGGGCCAGGGTCGGTTGGTCGGTCAACGGCTTTGCGCTTTGTGCTTTTGGGGGTCTTGATTGCAGGGGTTTGCGCTGCAACTTGTCTTTGACAGGCGGCCCGCTTCGTGGCAATGGGACGCCCCTCAATTTCCCCCTCAAACGTCTAGGATATCGCCCGGTGGCTGCTCCGGATTTAGGTACCAAGCGCATATGCCCGAGCTGCGCGTCCAGGTTCTACGACCTGACGAAGCGCCCGATCGTGTGCCCGAAGTGCGCGTTCAGCTTCTCGCCCGAAGCGATCGTGAAAATGCGCCGTCCGCGGACGGCTGGGGCGGCATCCGTTCTGCGTGACACCGAGGAAGGTCTCGCGCGCGCCAAGGCCGAACGGGAAGCCGCCGACGGCGACGACGAGAACGAAGTCGCCGAGTCCGAGGACGAAGAAGAAGCGACCGAGGAAGTCAAAGAAGTCGCTCTCGACGACGAAGTGGTCGCCGAGCCGCTGGTCGACGAGGAAGAGGCCGAGGACACCGACGAGTCCAAGCCGGAAGTCGTGGGCGATGAAGTCGATCTCGAAGACATCGACGCGGACGACGATGACGACGAGGAAGACGACGATACGCTGATCGAGAACGTCGACGACGACGCCGATGTCGGCGACATCATCGACAAGGACGAAATCGAAAAGGAATAGGACTGGCGCGCGTTCGCGTTTGCGGACGCGCGGTTCAGTTGCTATGGAGTGCCGCGCCGCTTCCCAAAGCGGCGCGTTTCTTGGTTAGGGGCCATAGCTCAGTTGGGAGAGCGCTTGAATGGCATTCAAGAGGTCGGCGGTTCGATTCCGCCTGGCTCCACCACGCTTCGCCCTTACGGGCTACGCGTGGCACGGCCACGCGGGGGCTCGTAAGGGCGAAGCGTGTCCGGCGTAGCTTGAGCGAAGCGAAAGCGAAGACGGACTGACGGCGTGTGGTACGTTTATGTCATCCGCAGCCGCTCATTTCCGGATCAAGAGTATACTGGCGCAAGCGCCGATCTTCGGCAGCGGATCGCAGATCACAATGCGGGTAAGTCGACGCATACGGCGAAGTTCAAGCCGTGGGATCTGATTTGGTATTCTGCATTTCCCGATAAGAAGATTGCTTTGGCCTTCGAGACCTATTTGAAATCGCACTCAGGCAGGGCGTTCGCGAAGAAGCGGCTACTAGCGGCCGCTGAAAAGACGCTGGATCGCTAACTTTCCGGAAATCCTCTGAACAGATTTTGGTCCAGCGACACCTGCGCGGGTAGGGCGTAGCGTTCGATCAGGCGCATGCGGCAGGCGACGGCGATGACGTCGAGTTGTTGCAGGGCGGCTTGGTAGATCGGGCCTTGCTTGTCGAGTTTGAAGCGCTGCAGCGCCTTTTCGTAGGCGAACAGGCGAGCGCCGTTCAGTTTGAATTCGCGGTTCAGGACTTCGAGCTTTGTTGCGGCGTCGTCTTGCGCGGCGACCGTCAGGCGCTCGATGAAGAGCAGCGTGTGCATGACGGTGAAAAAGATGGCGGGGCCGGCATAGACCGCGGCTTGGACCGTGGGTTGGGCGGCGAGGTGTTCTTTGCCGTTTGCGGCGTACCAGCGTGCGAGTTGGGATTGGAAGATGATGAAGAGGCTGGCGGCCCAGTGGTCGGCCTCGACCTCTTCGTCGTCGCTGCGTTCCTTCGGCGCTTCGATGTGTTTCAGCACGTGGATGAGTTCGTGGCAGATGAAGAACATCTCGCCGACGAAGAGGAACTGAGTCGCGTGAAGGAGCGACGCGTCGGGATTTTCGGCGAGGGCGAAGGTGCGTTCGGGCACTTCGCCCAGGCGGTACGCGATGCAGGTGTCCACCAGATAGTCGAGGTAGGGCGTCACGGCCGGCCAATTCGTGCGCACGGCCTTTTCCAGGTCTTGGCCACCCAAAAAATTGGCGATGCAGATGACGGGTGTGTCTTCAGGCGCGGCGCGGCCGATGTCGCCGACATGGCGCATCGTCACCGCCCAGGCTTGCATCATGCGGATCATCGCTGTCGCGACGACGATGTATTTGTTCGGGCCGCGGACGACGGCTTCCATGTTGATGTGGCGCGAGGGCAGGGTGCGGATGCAGATGTTGCCCAGCCGCGGGTAGTCGGCGTGCGTTGGGATGATTTCGGAGATGACGAGCAGCAAGCCGAATTGCAGCTGCGCTTCGACCGGGTGGGCGTAGTTTTCGGGCTTGGCCGCCCAGCCGTAATCGAATGCGGTGAAAAACGCGGGCTTTGACGCGATCAGTTTTTGGATGTCGGTGCAGTGGATGGCGATCGCAGCGACGATGTCGGGACGGCCGGCGGCTGACATTTCGTAGCCGCTGTTCGTCGTCAGCGTCGCGTATTTGGCAAACTCTTCGACGATCGGGTGGGGCATTCAGGTCGAGGTCTCGGTGCCGCTCCAATGATCGGCGCAATATTCGCCGATGCCTTCGCGCAGCAGGAGGACGCAGAAGCTGGCCGCTGAGATGCCGCTCAAGTAACCGGTGATGACGTCGGCGACGGCAGCGAGCAGGACTGGCGAGATGCTGGTCTTTGTTTGGATGTGGGCCGCGCGCACGCGGTCGCTTCGGCAAATCGCGCCTTTCACGGCGGTGCGCAGGTTGGCGTAGATTTCACGACCTTGTTCGACCGCGTCCTTGCCGATGGCGCCGCGGCCGCGCGCCTGGCCGATTTGCGACAGCAAGCGGTCGTCGGGCGCGTTCATCAGCGCTTCGAGATCGGCGGCGCTTATGTCGAGGGTGGTCACGGTTTTGCCCCTTGGTCTGCCGGCGGATTGTAGCCGCCGGCGCGGCCACGGGCCAGCGGCGCTGCTTAAGGGCGCTTGCGTTTGGCGGGCTGCATTTCGCGGTCCCACGGCGGGGTGCCGCTCCATTCCTTGGCCAGCATATCGATGAAGGCGCGCAGCTTTGCGTTCGGCGCCGCGCCTGGGGCGTAGAGTGCTTGGATGGTCAACTCGCGCGGTTTGTGGGCGGGCAAGACTTGGACCAGCGCACCGCTTGCGATGTCGCAGCCGATCGAGAATGTCGGTTGAAGGATGAGGCCGAGACCTGCCAGTGCGGCCGTGCGCAACGCGTCGCCGTTGTTCGAGGTCAGCGTGCCTTTGACGCGCACGCGTTCGGTGCGTCCGTCGGCGGCGGTGAGCGGCCACTCGTCGCGCAGGGTCCAGTGCGCGTAGCCGAGGCAATTGTGTTTCGCCAGATCGGAGGGCTGTTTGGGCAGGCCGTTGCGGCGCAGATAATCAGGGCTGCCCACAATGATCAGCCGGCCTTCGGCGAGGCGGCGCATGATCAGGCTCGAAGCCTGTGGCACGCCGATGCGCACGACAAGGTCGTAGCCTTCGTCGATCAGGTCGACGGTGCGGTCGTTGAGCGTCAGATCGATCTCGACGCCCGGGTGATCGCTCAAGAAGCGCGCGACCAAGGGCGTGAGGTGACGGCTGCCGAACGACACCGGCGCGTTGACGCGCAGCTTGCCGCGCAAGACCGTGTGCAGTTCGCGGACGGCATCTTCGGTTTCGTTCAGCTGGTCGATGACGGCGCCGGCGCGGGCGGCGAGGGCGCGACCGGCCTCCGTGAGGCTGACGCGCCGGGTCGTGCGCTGAAAGAGGCGGGTGCCCAGGTGTTGTTCGAGGTCGCCGATGTGTTTGGAGACCATGGCGCGCGTCATCTTCAGATCGCGCGCGGCGGCGGCGAAGTTGAGGCGCTCGGCCGTCTTGGCGAAGATTTCGTAGCTGCGGAAGCGGTCCATGGGCTTATTGTCAATTAGAACAGGACAATAAGTCAACAAATGGGCTAATTGTCATTTGGGTACGGAACGCCAACATCCCTTCCATCGTTATCAACTTCGCGGGCGACCGCGATCCAACCAACTCAACGGGTGTTCCTATGTCTCGCCAAATCGCAGTTATCGTGGGGAGCCTTCGCAAAGACGCGCTGTCGCGCAAAATTGCGCAGCATTTGATTGATACGGCGCCGAAGGGCTTGAAGCTTAATATCGTCGAGATCGGTGAATTGCCGCTCTACAACGAAGATCTGGATACCAAGACGCCGCCGAAGGCGTGGGTCGATTTCCGCAACGCGGTCAAGCAGGCCGACGGCGTGCTGTTCGTGACGCCGGAATACAATCGCTCGGTGCCGGGCGCACTGAAGAACGCGATCGACGTCGGCTCACGGCCGTACGGCGCCAGCGCTTGGAACGGCAAACCCGGCGCGGTCGTCAGCCTTTCGCAGGGCGCGATCGGCGGGTTCGGCGCGAACCACCATCTGCGTCAGATGCTCGTGTTCCTCGACGTGTTGCCGTTGCAGCAGCCGGAGATCTATTTGGGCTCGATTCAAAAGGCGCTGGATGAGAACGGGCATGTTGCGGACGAGGGCGTTCGTTCGCTGCTCGCGGGCTTCTTGAAGCGCTTTGAGCATTGGGTCGCGACTCACAGCGCAGCGCATGAACTCGCGCGCGCTAGCTGATAAAATTTCGAACCACAATGGGTGATGCCATGACGTTGCCGACCTTGTTTCTCTCCCACGGGGCGCCGACGCTTGCGATCACCAAGACGGCGGCGAGCGACTTTCTTCAGTCGCTCGCCGGTCTCTTTGCGAAACCGAAAGCGATCCTCGTCGTCTCGGCGCATTGGGAAGAGGCGCGGCCGACGGTGGGCCTCAGCACCGACACGATCCACGATTTCTACGGTTTTCCGCCGGCGCTCTATCAGATGACCTATCCGGCGCCTGTCGCGACAGAAGTGGCGGTGCGCGTGAAGGCGCTGCTGCGCGCGGCGGATATTCCGGTCGGCGAAGATGCTCAACGCGGGCGCGACCACGGGGTTTGGATTCCGTTGAAGCTGGCGTGGCCTGAGGGCGACGTGCCGGTGTTGCAGTTGTCTCTGATCGGCGGCGCGGATCCTGCGGTGCATTACCGGATCGGCCAGGCGCTAAAGCCGCTGCGCGACGAAGGCGTGCTCATCATCGGTTCGGGCAGCGCGACCCACAATCTGCGGGCACGGCCGACGCCCGAGCCCCAGGTGTGGGCGACGGCGTTTGCGGAATGGCTCGATCGGACGCTGGTGTCAGGCGACGACGCGGCGCTGCTCGATTGGCGGCGCAGCGCGCCTTATGCGGAGATCAATCATCCCTCGGCGGAGCACTTCGACCCGATCTTCGTGGCGCGAGGCGCCGCAGAGGGTGCGCCCGCGCGCAAGCTGCATGAATCGTGGCAGTTCGGATCGCTGTCGATGAGCGCTTACGCGTTCGGTGCCTAGCTGCTCTTGGCGGCGTTGCGCATTTTCTGCGCGCGCGCGGTCAGGTCGGCGGTGAGCGCTTTGATGTCGCCCTTGTTCTTCGACAGGAACGTGGCGAACGCGTCGCGCTGTTCGATCGAAAGCCACACGCCGGCGGCCTGGACGTCGACGACCTTGTAGGCGCCGTTCGTGCCGTTGAGGCGGAAAGCGATCTTCACCGGGTCGGTCGCGTTCGGATCGTTCGCTTGCGCGTTGACGGTGACGTCGCCGGGTTTGTTGTCGAGAGAGCCCGTCACCTTCAACGCTTGCTCGCGGCGTTCCGACAGACGCGCTTCGTACACCGCAGTCACGTAGTCGCGAAACGCGATGGCATAGGGGCCGAGGTCGGCGGGATTTGCATTGCGGCGATACTGGCCGAGGGCGAACAGACCCGTCTTCTCGGTGTCGATGTTCTCGACCACGAAGTCGTGGAAGCGCGCCTTGGACGCCGCTTCGCCGCCGCTCTTGTCCTGCAGGATGGCAAAGCCGCGATCGATGAGGGCTTGCATGTAGTTCTCTGCATCGGCGCCTGCCGCGGCAGGCAGCACAGACAGCAGGGTGACGCAGGTCCAAGCGGCAAAGAGCAGGCGGGGCAGCCAAAGGCCGTTCACGGTTTGCAGATGGGGCGTCATGGCGGCGCGTCCTTTATGTTTGCTGCACGAACACACTCAACGCCGGAGCGGATGGCAGGTTCCGGGGACGGCGCTTCGATGCTCCGCGGCGAAACGACAACCCCTTGCCAGGGGCCGCATCCCTGTCGCATGAAGTTCCCACGACTATTGGGGGACGTTTTTATGCGAATCTTGATTGTTGCCGCTGTGGCGCTGATCGCCGCCGTGTTCGCGCCGGTTTGGGCGCGGGATGTGAGCGACGCGCAGAAGACGCAGTTGCGCGAGATCTATCGCACCATCGTCGAGATGGACACGTCGGTCGAAGGCGGGAAAACGCCGGAGATGGCGGCGTATTTGGCCCAGCAGTTTCGCGACGGCGGCTTCGACGCGAAGGATGTTCATCTCATTCCCGTCGACAAGACGGCGGCCTTGGTGGTGCGCTATCGCGGCGACGGCAGCGGCGGCGAGCCGATTCTTTTCCTCGCGCATATGGACGTCGTGCCGGCGCATCGCGCGGACTGGGAGCGCGATCCGTTCAAGCTGGTCGAAGAGAACGGCTATTTCTACGGACGCGGAACGGAAGACAACAAGTCGGGGGTCGCCGTGCTGACCGCGACGTTCCTCAAGTTCAAGGCCGAGAAATTCGTGCCGACGCGCGATCTGATCATCGTGTTCACGGGCGACGAGGAGACGACGGGCATCACGGCGAAGACGCTGCTTAAGGATCACCGCGCGCTGGTCGACGGCGCGTTCGCGTTGAACACCGATGCGGGCGGCGGGCAGTTTGGGGAGGCCGACGGCAAGCCGCTGTTCTATTCGATGCAGACGGCGGAGAAGACCTTCGCGAGCTTTACGCTGACTGCCGTCAACGAAGGCGGGCATTCGTCCACGCCGCGGCCGGACAACGCGATCTACGACGTGGCGGGCGCGCTCATGCGGATCAAGGCCCTCACGTTTCCGGTGATGTGGAACGACACCACCATCGCGGCCTTCCGCTCGGCCGGGCAGGTGACGCCGGGCAAAAGCGGCGCGGCCATGCGCCGCTTTGCGCAGCGTCCGGGCGACAAGCGTGCGGCCGCCGTGCTGTCGGCCGATCCGTTCACGGTCGGGCAGGTGCGCACGACTTGCGTGCCGACATTGCTGTCGGCGGGTCACGCGGACAACGCGCTGCCGCAGCGTGCGGTGGCGACCGTCAATTGCCGGATCTTTCCAGGCGTCTCGATCGACCGCGTACAGGCACAGTTGCAGCGGCTCGCCGGCAAGAGGCTCACCGTTGCGCCGCTCGACGCCTATATCGCGAGCGACGCGTCGCCGTTGCGCAAGGATGTGGTGGCCGCCATCACCGCCGCGGTGCACGCGAATTATCCGGGCGTGCGTATCGTGCCGGCGATGTCGTCGGGGGCGACGGACGGCGTCTTCTTCCGGGCGGCGGGCATTCCGACCTATGGCGCGGGCGAGTTGTTTCAGAAGGACAGCGACGGTTTCGCGCATGGTTTGAACGAGCGCGTGCAGGTCACTGCTTTCTACGCAGGGCTCACGCATTGGCGGGTGCTGATCACGAAGCTTGCCGGAAAATAATGGCCGCCCGGGTTTGGGGCGCGGGCGGCCATTGTTTCGGCTTGTCCTGCCTGGGAAGCAGGGGAAACCGGCGCCCGAAGACTGGGATGGGATGGGCGCCAATGTAGGAACGCCAAGCGCTGCCGCGCGTTCCCGCGCGACTCGCCATGCACCGCGGTTGTTGCCGGAACAGCACGACGTGCAGTGAGCGTCGACGTCTTCGCCTGGTCGGG
Organism: Alphaproteobacteria bacterium; assembly: GCA_016792645.1. Classification (GTDB taxonomy): domain Bacteria; phylum Pseudomonadota; class Alphaproteobacteria; order Micropepsales; family Micropepsaceae; genus SZUA-430. The sequence continues at coordinate 8,433 of JAEUMM010000321.1, forward strand.
CAATGGCGTCCCCAAGGGGACTCGAACCCCTGTTTTCGCCGTGAAAGGGCGACGTCCTAGACCGCTAGACGATGGGGACAAGCGCGATGCGCCTCGTGCCGCAGCGGATGCAGCTAACGCGCTGGCGCCCCCAAGGGGACTCGAACCCCTGTTTTCGCCGTGAGAGGGCGACGTCCTAGACCGCTAGACGATGGGGGCTGGCGGCCGATGAGGGTGCTATACGCGAGCCAAGGGCGGTGGATCAAGTCGCCGGCGGTGGCGGACGTGAATCGGCGGCCGACTGTCGCGGCCGCCGTGTTTCAGTCTTAGGGGTTCGGCTTAGACTTCCGAGCGGCTGCCCATCGCCAGCATGCCGATGCCGATGATGATGGCGGCGACGGCTGCAATTTGCGGGATCGGGATCGTTTTTTCTTCTTCCGTATTGATCTCGATCGGGCCGACATCCACGACCTTCTCTTTCTCGGTGTAGATGATGTAGGGCGTCGCGAGACCGGCGATGCCGCCGACGATCAGAAGAAGGGCGATGATCTTGCGCATGGCGTGCGTTTCCTTTGCATCCGTTTGGACCCAAGTGAAAACAACAAGCACGTCGTCGGGTTCCCGCGACGTCGACGCGCGTGCGGGCGCGAAGAGGTAGGCCAAGGGAACCCGTGGTGATGCGCGGCGTTTGTCTATGCGAGGCACACCACGGTTCGCCATCCATGTCTTCGGTCTTTCGCTATGATTGGGGTTCGCGGTTCGAGGATGTGCCGCCGGTGCCGTTCGATCCTGTTGGTCTGGGCACCTTTTCGGTGCGCGAACCCTGGATGGAGGCTCACGTCTATCGCGGCGATGTGCGCGCGGACGACGGTTATCGTTTGCCCTATCGCCTTTGGCTGCCAGACAGAGCGCCGCGCGCCGCCGTGCTGCTGGTGCACGGGGTTTGCGACTATGCGGGCGCGTTCGATTTCATTTGCCCCTACTTCGCGACGCTGGGCTATGCCGTCTTGGCGTTCGACCAGCGCGGTTTCGGGCAGACGCGCACGCGCGGCAAGTGGCCGGGTACGCGGCGCTTGGCGCGCGACGTCGGCGATGCGGCGTCTTTCCTGAAGCGGCGCGTGCCGAGCGTGCCACTGTTTGTCGTCGGCGAAAGCATGGGTGGCGCGCTTGCCGTTCTGGCGGCGACGCGCGGGCACTTGAACGGCGTGGCGGGCATGGCGCTGGTTGCGCCCGGCGCGCTGGGCTGTGCGATGCGGCGGTTTCTGTTCGGCCTTGTGGTGCGTACGCTGAAGCTTTTCGGCGCGCGTGCCGACCTTTTCGTCGAGCGGGTCAATTGCGACGATCTGTCGGCGGATGCGGCGATCCGGCTCTTGGCCGATCCACTTGTGCTGCGCCGCATTTCGCCCGCGCTGATGGGCGGCTTGGTGCAGCTTGGCGAGCGCGTCTATGACGCCGCGCCCGAGGTCGACGTGCCGACGCTGACGCTGGTTGGCACGCGGGAGGATGTTTCGCCGCTGCGCTGCATCCGCAGTTTGCGCCAGCGCTTCAAAGGCGATGCGACGCTTGTCGAGTTCGAGAACGGGCCGCATCTGCTGTTGCATTGGCGCGAGCGCGATCGCGTGCTTGAGACGATCGGCAACTGGATCGACGCGCGGTTGCCGGCGCGCGTCGAATTCTGCGCCGCACGTTAGCCTGCGAAGGATCCGCCTGCGGGAAGCGGGCCGAAGCGCACCAAGCGGCTTGTCAGTACTGCGGCTTGGCGATGGACGACGGCTAGCTTGTATTCGGGATCGGTGATCATCGCGAGGAAGGCGCCAGCGTTCGGATAGCGGGCGATGAAGGCCGCGTCCCACTGCTCGCTTGCGGGGCCGGTCAGCATCGCTTCCATCTTGCCGCGCCAGATGGTGCGGCCGCCGACGCGCGCGAAGATCGGTTCGCTGGTGCGGCCGTATTCGGCGTAGGCTTGCGCGCCCGTCAGATTGCGGCCGGCGTGGCTGTGGCCTTGCGGATAGAGCGCGCGGTCGCGATAGCGCACCAGGTTCAGCATCTCGATCGGCGTGTCGCGGGGCAGCGCCTTGAAGGCGTTGAAGCTCTCGCGGGTCGGATCGATGTAGTCGGCGTTGGCGTCGGTCACGTTGTGGCTCCGGGTTAGAGAAACGCGTGCAGCTCGGCGATGAATTGGTTGAACTGGTCGTGGTGGACCCAGTGGCCGGCGTTTGGGTACGTCACCACGCGCGCGGTCTTGAAGTGTTGGGCGCGGCCGTCCGTCTTGGGATCGGAGGCCCAGCTGTCGGCGCCGTAGATCAAAAGCGTCGGGCAGGTGATGGCGCTCCACAGACGTTCGACGTCTTCCTGCGCCAGATCGAACGGCGGGAAGACGCGCATGTAGGGGTCGAACTTCCAGCTGAAAGTGCCGTCTTCGTTTTGGCTGACGCCGTGGATGGTGAGATGGCGCGCCTGTTCGTCGGAGAGGTGGTGGTTTTCTTCCTTCATGCGGCTGAAGGCTTCGTCCAGCGTCGGGTAGCGCCGGGGCGGGCGGCCCGCGATGCCGCGCTTGGCGTCGATCCAGCCGCGGAGACGTTCGTCGATCGGTTTTGCCAAACGCTCGGCAAGCATTTTGGGCGAGGGGCCTAGGCCTTCGATCGCGACGAGCTTCTGCACGTTCTCGGGGTACACGCCCGCGTAGCGCAAGGCGATATTGCCGCCGTAGGAATGCGCGACGATCGTCACCGGCGCGAGGTTCCGTTGGTGGATCAGCTGTGCGAGGTCATAGAGCATGGCAAGGCCGCCGTAGTCGCCGCTGGGCGACCAGTCGCTGTCGCCGTGGCCGCGCAGATCGGGCGCGATGACGTGCCATTTGTCGCGCAGCGCTTGTGCGGTCCAATCCCAGGAGCGGGAGTGATCGCGCCCGCCGTGGAGCAGGATCAGCGGCGGCGCCTCAGGGTTGCCCCAATCGACATAGCGCAGGCGCAGGCGCTGTGAGATGACGCTGTGGGTCGTGGGGCCGGCGATCATGAAATTGTTCCGATGTCTTGATGGCGTCGTTTGTAGGGTATCGGGCCGTGCGGCTCCAGCGTTCGTCGCGGCGCTCTTCGGTGCGAAGGAAGTGGACTACGTCTATTACGTCATTACGTTTCGCAAGTAGCAGACGCCGGCGGCGAAGCCCGCCGGTCCTGACCCTGATTTTCTCGATCAGGCAGTACCAAGCGCTGTCTCCGAGCCGGGTGCGGTCTGCTTGCCGCTTTTCGTCGACATGCTCGAACTTTGCGATCCGCGCTCTGTTGCATTGGGGGGCGTGGCGCGGGGCGAGACTGGTCGTCATGCGGCTTCCTCTTTGCCGACCGTCTTACGGCGGGTCATTTCCCGTTCCGCTTGGGGACGATGCACGCTTGACGTTTGGCGTGTTGGTGCCCTTCGGCGACGTTGAGCGGTGACGCCAGACCGGTTCGCCGCACAGTGTGCGTTCGTTATCTCGGTGACATAGTGAAACCGGTTGATTTTTTTGGCTATTTGCGCTACAAGAAGGCCAATCCACATCAGGTGAAAGAGGGATGGCTTGGCGGTTTCCGCCGGGCACAATGGGCCTTGTCTTACCGCTGCATGTGACGGGTGTGATGGATGCGTGATGGATCTGTGATGGCAGAAACGGCGGAAATCAGCCGATGTGACGGCGTGACGGATCGGATTGCATGCGTTTTGGAAAAGCCAATGAATTCAATGGGGCCGTCGCTACGGCGCTTTCTTGTTGAATCTCACCCGGCTGAGGACGCGGGACTTTGTCGGGTCGATGACCAGGATCTCGTCGGCCTCCGGGCCTGCGATGCGCACGACCAGATTGGCGCCGTCCATGCGGGCTTCGGCGACGCTCGTGCCGGGGGCCAAGTCCAGGTTCAGTTCGGGGACTTCGCCGGGTTTGAACGTTGCGGTCGCGGCGGGCGCGGCGGGTTTATCGAAGACGGCTTGCTTAATCGCCATGCCGATCATGAGGGCTAAGACAACGATGATCGCGATGCCGAGGCCGATAACCAGCATCCAAAGGCCGCGATTTGCGGGCGGCGGTTCTTCAGGTACGACATCGGCCATGACGGAATCCTCGAGCGACGGCGAGCGTCGTACACTGACGATCGACGAGAGCCAAGCGGGCCAGCGCCTTGATCGGGTGCTGGCGGGCGCGTGGTCGGATTTGTCGCGCTCCAGGCTTCAGCAATTGATCGCGGCGGGGGCGGTGACGGGCGCCAAGCGGGCGTTCGACGATGCGTCGCAGAAGGTTAAGTTGGGCGAGGCGTTGACGCTCGTCATTCCGCCGGCGGTTTCGGCGGTGCCCGAAGGCGAGGATATTGCCCTCAACATCGTGTTCGAGGACGCGCATCTCATCGTCATCGACAAGCCTGCGGGTTTGGTCGTGCATCCGGCGGCGGGCAATCGGGACGGGACGCTTGTTAATGCGCTCATCGCGCATTGCGGCGAGTCGTTGCGCGGCATTGGCGGCGAGCTGAGGCCTGGGATCGTGCATCGCATCGACAAGGACACGACGGGCCTGATGGTTGCGGCGAAGACCGAGAAGGCGATGACCTCGCTCGGCAAACAATTCGCGGCGCATGCGATCGAGCGCGTCTATCGCGCGATCGTGTGGGGTGTGCCGCGCGAACGGTCGGGCACGATTGATGCGGCCCTCGGGCGCAGTCCGTTGAACCGGCAGAAGATCGCGGTGCTGCGCGTCGGTGGAAAACCGGCGCGGACTCACTACAAGGTGATCGAGGCGTTCGGGACGACGGCGTCGCTCATCGAATGCCGATTGGAGACGGGCCGTACGCATCAAATTCGCGTGCACATGGCGCATATCGGCCATCCGCTGGTCGGCGATCCGGTTTACGGGCGGCCGCGCACTATCCCCGGATTGACCTTAGGGATATCGCGTCAGGCGCTGCACGCTGCGGTGCTGGGCTTTCATCATCCTGGCACCGATAAGCCGATGCGCTTTGAGAGTGTGTTGCCGGAAGACTTCACCGCAACTTATCTTGCGCTCAAGGGTTTAGGTCAGCAGGGTCGAGGGTCTTAAAATCGCCGACATCAATACATAGATGGTATCGCTCACGCCCGGGCCTTGGGAGGACGGGGGCGTTGATTTGGCTGGGACTTCGGGGCGAAAACGCACGAAGTCTCGGCCCGCGCAAAGGGGTTTGATATGGCCGCAGCAGGCTATCTGACGTTGACGCCGGAAGGCGGGTTGCACCGGTATCTCTCTGAGATCCGTAATTTTCCAATGCTGGAGCAGGGCGAGGAATACATGCTCGCCAAGCGTTGGCGCGAGCATGAGGATTCCGAGGCCGCCCACAAGTTGGTGACGAGCCATCTTCGCTTGGTTGCGAAGATTGCGATGGGTTACCGCGGGTATGGGCTGCCGCTCGCCGAGATCGTTTCCGAAGGGAACGTCGGGTTGATGCAGGCGGTGAAGCGGTTCGAGCCGGACAAAGGCTTTCGCCTGGCGACGTACGCCATGTGGTGGATCCGGGCTTCGATCCAGGAATATATCCTGCGGTCATGGAGCCTGGTGAAGATCGGTACGACCGCCGCGCAGAAGAAGCTGTTCTTCAACCTGCGCAAGGCCAAGGGGCAGATCAAGGCGATTGAAGAGGGTGACTTGCGCCCTGAGAACGTCAAGCAGATCGCGACCAAGCTCGGCGTCACCGAGGAAGAAGTGATCTCGATGAACCGCCGTTTGGCGGCGCCTGATCACTCGCTGAACGCGCCGCTGCGCGCGGACTCGGAAGGCGAGTGGCAGGACTGGCTCGTGGACGAGTCGCCCAACCAAGAAATGATGCTCGCCGAGCAGGAAGAGAAGGGCGATCGCAGCGAGTTGCTCACCGAAGGCTTGAAGGCGCTCAACGATCGCGAGCGGCGCATTCTGACGGCGCG
>JAEUMM010000323.1 GCA_016792645.1 Alphaproteobacteria bacterium
GTGGGAGACGTTCGGCGTCAATCCGGAGACCGCGCGCGATCAGGTACGTGAGGCCTTCACGATCATCAGCCGGTTCTGGACGGAAGAGTCCGTAAGCTACAAGTCGCCTGACTTTTCGATTCCCGAACGCGAATGCGTGCCAAAGCCGCTGCAGAAACCGCATCCGCGGTTTTGGCAAACGTGCGGGAGCCCCGAGTCGTTCTTCATGGCCGGCGAGTTGGGCGTCGGGTCGTTGGGCACCACGTTGCTGTCGCCGGTGCCGTTCATGGGGCAGATGCTCGATCACTACCGGCGCGGGTTGAAGGCGTGCAAGCAGCCGGTCGGCAAGATACTGAACGATGAGAAGGGCGTGTTTACGTTCGTGCATGTCGCGCCGTCGCGATCGGCCGCGATCAAGGCGCGGGCGGCGTGGTCGGCCCTTTGGTACGTCAACGCCGCACCGATCGTGTTCAGGGTGCCGCGCGCGGTTTGGTACGACATGATCCGCTCAGGCCTGCATCCGAATGCACCGCGCGACACGGCGGCTTTGAGCGGCAGCGATCAGACGAGCCTGGACATAGCGCCGGACGAGATTCCGGTGCTTCGGCTGCTCAAAACGATGGCGAAGGGCCAAGAGGTTTCGGCCGAAGAGGCGCACGAGGTTCTGGAAGAACTCGACTCGGTCATCATCGGCGATCCGGACCACTGCCGGAAAAAGTTCGAGGCCTATGAGGCGATCGGCACGGACCGCATGATGTGCCTCACGCAATTCGGGCAAATCCCGCACGACGCGGCCGTGCGTTCGATCGAGCTGACCGGCGAACATTTGATCCCCTATTTCGCGAACCGGAAACGGGCGGCGGCGGAGTAGCGCTCCGCCGCCGCATCGTCGCGCTCTCTCATGCTGCACGCGACGCGAAGAGTGAGGGCTGGTAGGGACGCGCCCGCGGCGCGGCGCCGACAGCTTGCAGTTCCAGTACGCTGTTCTCGGTCGGCTTCATCAGATCGATCAGCGTCTCGAGCGTCGCGTCGGGGTTCAGCCATTTGGTCACGCCGGCATCGTCCAAGATTACGGGCATGCGGTCGTGGATCTGGCCGATGAGCCTGTTCGCCGGGCATGAGATGTAGGCGAAGCACTCGGCGGGCTTTACGTTGGGGTTGGGCGAGCGGCTCCAGAGACCGGCGATCATCATCGGGCGGTGGCTTCTGAGCCTGAAGACGTACTCGCGGGTCTTCACGCCGCCGACGCGCGTCCATTCGAAGAACTGATCGGCCGGGACCACACAGCGTTTGGCGTTCAGCAGGCGGCGCCATTCGATCTGCTCGGCGATTGTTTCTGCGCGCACGGCAATGAGCGGGCGCGCGGGTTCGCCTTCGTGCGTGGTTTCCGGCACCAGGCCCCAGCGCATCGGCGATAGGCCGACTTCGCCGAAATCGCGGCGGCGGATCACCATGCGTTTGGCCTCAGGGTCGCCGTCCCAACGCTTGCGGGGGGTCACGCGCAGGACATCGCCTTGGCGCCACTGGTCGCCGGTCATGCGCAGGATCTTCTCGGGGTTCACTTCACGCCGTCCGAACATCGTCATCACCTATCGCTCAATCTGTCTGTGCCCCGTCCTCGTAATGTTCTCATTTTGTTCCATGCTGTCAAGCGGCAATTGAGAACGAATTTTTCGAGCGGGAGGGGCGCGCAGAAATTTGGTGTCTTCGGGACCTCGTGGCAGAGTTGTGACGATGCTTCGCGCCCCTGCTGGCGGCGCTATGACGACGCCGTGAACTTGAGGGGACAGATATGGCCGGGCAGGACATTCAAGATTCGGCGACCGCCGCGGCCGCACCCGAACTCAAACGAACGCTCGGTCCCTGGCAGCTGACGGCCGTCGGTATCGGCGCCATCATCGGTGCGGGTATTTTCGTCATCACGGGTAAGGCGGCGGCTGAGTATGCGGGGCCGGCGGTCACTATCTCGTTCATTGTCGCGGGCTTCGGGTGTTTGTTTGCGGGGCTTTGCTACGCAGAACTCGCGGCGATGATCCCGCAGTCGGGGAGCGCTTACACCTATGCCTATGCCGCCTTCGGGCGCTTTGCCGCTTGGATCATCGGGTGGGACTTGCTGCTCGAGTACGGCATGTCCGCGGGTGCGGTATCGGTCGGGTGGTCAGGCTATCTCGGGTCGGTGATGGCCAAGCTCGGGATGCCGTTTCCCGAGGCGCTGTCCAAGGCGCCCGTTGCCTTCGATTCCGGCGGGCACTTCGTGTTGACCGGCGCCATCGTCAATCTTCCAGCGGTCGCCATCGTGGCCTTTCTCACCGCGTTCTTGGTCGTCGGCGTTCGCGCGTCGGCCAGCGCCAATGGGTTTATGGTGCTGGTCAAGATCGTCGTCGTTCTGCTCGTCATCATTTTCGGTTTGCCGTTGATCAATCAGGCGAACCTGGTGCCGTTCGTGCCTGAGAACACGGGCACGTTCGGCGAGTTCGGATGGTCGGGTGTGTTGCGCGCGGCGGGCGTGGTGTTCTTTGCCTATATCGGGTTCGACGCGGTGTCGGCGGCGGCGCAGGAGGCGCGCAATCCGCAGCGCGACTTGCCGATCGGCATCTTGGGATCGCTTGCGATCTGCACCGTGCTTTACATTCTCATGTCGTTGACCATGGTCGGGTTGGCGCCGTATCCGACCCTCAACGTCGAAAATCCGGTGACGATTGCGATCCAGGCCGCGGGGCCGCAGCTGCACTGGCTGGAATGGATCGTGGACGTCGGCGCAGTCGCCGGTTTGACCACCGTCATTCTGGTGTCGCTCTATGGACAGACGCGCATTTTTTATTCGATGGCGCGCGACGGCATGCTGCCGCCGATCTTCGCGGCGGTACATCCGACGTACAACACGCCGGCGCGCGGCACGATCCTGGTCGGCATCTTCGCGGCTTTCTTGGGCGGCGTGTTTCCGATCGATATTTTGGGCGAACTGGTTTCGATCGGAACGCTGCTGGCCTTCGTGCTCGTCTGTCTCGGCGTGATTGTGCTTCGGGTGCAAAGGCCCGACGTGCCGCGGCCGTTCAAGACGCCGTTCTCGCCGGTCACGCCTATCCTCGGCGTCGTCGTGTGCGGCGCGATGATGTACGGCTTGCCAGGCGATACGTGGATCCGGCTCGGCGTCTGGTTCGGCATCGGCATTCTGATCTTCGCGCTCTACGGCATACGCCACGCGAAGCAACCGGCGTGGACGCTGTGGGATGACGCGCCGACGAAGTAGGTCTTAGGAGACAGAGACCGGTGTTCCGGCCTTCCGGGGCGGTACGCGCAAGGCCCGGGCGACGTTGAGCACGACTTCGCTCTCCATCTGCGCGAGGTCTTCCATGGCGCCGTCGTAGGTGCCGCGCCAGATCGCGTGGCGGCCGTTCATCAGACGGATGGTCATGACGACGCGCGGGCCGGTTTTGCGTACGGCGCCCTCGAGCGAGAGTCCCGCGCGGGCGTCGCCGACCACCGGTTCGATCCGTTCGAAGCGCTTCAGGCCTGCGGTCAATTCGCGTGCGATGGTCGCGCCAAGATAGAGGTGGTTCGGGTCGGGCTTCAGTTCTTTGAGCGGACGCACCATCAGGCGCAGCGGGCCGTCTGGCGGGAGGGGGGCGGGTTTGCCCAGCATAAGGCTGCGAACGATGACCCCCAAGACGGCGGTCAGCAGCGCCAGGCCCCCTAAGATCCACAATTGTTCGTCGGCTGGCGGCATTGAGTCTGATCGTTCGTTCGGCGGTTCGTCCGTTCAAGGGATAGAATCGACCGGCAGAGTCGGCCGCACGGTTCAGTCTAGCGGCCTTTGGAGGAATGTTCGCATGTCGTTCGGCGAAAACATCGCGCCCCTTGTCGGCCGCTGCATGATAGCCGCCTTGTTCGTTCTGTCAGGCGTCAACAAGTTGCAGAATTGGGACAGCACGACGCTCTATATGGCCGAGCATGGGATCTCGATGATCCAGCCGCTTTTGGCGCTTTCGGTCGTTGTCGAGCTTGGGGCGGGCTTGGGGCTTGTTCTCGGTTTCCGGACGCGGCTGATGGCCCTCATTCTGTTCGCCTTTACGCTCGTCGTGAGTTTTCAGCTGCACGATTTCTGGACGATGGGGGATACAGAGGGGGCGCGCTTGGAGACGGCGCTTTTCGCCAAGAACATGGCGATCGCGGGCGGCCTTCTGGTCCTGGTCGGTCTTGGCGCCGGCAGTTGGTCTTACGACAGCTGGAAAGGCGACTGACCTATTCCAGAATGCTGGGGCGGAACATGTCCTTGCGCGTCAGGCTGAAGACAACAATGAGGAACGCGTAGGCCGCGTATTCGGCGGCGATGGACAGGGGCTCAAGCTTCTGCGCGGCGAGCGTCAACTTGTCGGGCAGCGTGCCCATGTCGCCGCCGCTCAAGAGCATCGGCAGCGCCGTCAGGCCGACGTGGTGGATGATCACCGCAATGAGGGCCAGGATAAACCCCGGCAAGGCTCGAGTCGTCAGCAGCGACAGCAGCAAGCTCAGCGGCAGGGCCCAGATGACCCATTCCAACGTAAATACGTGGACCACGAGGTCGATGAACTGCTTTTCCATTTCCATCCCAGTACCCACCTGAACGCCGCGCTTCGGGGTCTCACGCGCCCCTTTTCACCCGCGTCGTCTCATATTGTCATATTTGCGCGCGCCAAAACTGTGCTTTTTTTGCCGCGCGCGGCCCGTCGCGGAACAAAATCCCGCGACCGGACGGTGCCCTTACTGTCTCAGTGACCGCCGCGCGAGGCGACGGCGTTGCGAATAACGTGGACGATGCTGATCACGATCGCGAAGGCGATGAAGTAGACGACCAGTTCGCCGACCGTCATCAGCTTAAGGCCGCCCCATGCCGTTTCCGGCAGCGAGGCGGCATCGGCCCCCTGGCTTAAGGTATAGGCCAAGCGCAGCAAGCCATAAATAGCGAGGGCCCCTACGGTAACCTGAATGATGCGAGCCAGCTCCCCCAGCATCATGCCGGCAGCAACCACGACCACCAGCATGATGATCAGCGAGATGCTGTCCGTGTTGAAGACGCTCCACACGATGTCCCGCATGTCTTGTACGATATCCATAGTGCTAATTCCCTCCCCCGAGAGCTTGTTGTCGGGACAGAGTATCCGAACTCTCGCGTGCGGCGAACGGAGAGCGGACCGGTGGACGGCCCGTTGTGGCTTGCGGGCAACGGTATTTTTGGCGCTTTTCTGGGCTGCTGCCGGCAGTTAGGCGGCGCGGACCTGCTGGCGGGGGCGGGCAAGCCGCGACCTCAGCAGCGCCTCGAGCCGATCCTCGATCGGGCGTTCCGGCGGGGTCGGCTCGGCGGCACCACTCGCATCGTCGATGGCGGCCCGGACGATCACGCCGCGCCCGTTGGTCGCTTGGTCGACGGCGATGATGACCGCGGCTTCGCCCATCTCGTTGCGGACGAGGGTCATGGCCGCCTGCGTCGAGGCTGCGGTGAATGTGCGGATTCGCATCGTCTAGATCTGGCCCAGTGTGCGCAGGCGCGCGGACGGATGGATTTCGTTCTGCGACATAACGAAGGTCTGCGGACGGAAGCGTTCGATGATCGAGCGCACGTAGGGACGCGCGAGCGGGGAGGCGAGCAGGACCGGCAGTTCGCCTTCGTTGGCCGCGTTGTCGAAGCGGGCGCGGACGGTTTGGATGAACTCCTGCAGTTTCGAGGGCGCGAGGGCGAGTTGCCTCTCGTCGCCCTGGCCGATGAGGGCCTCGGCGAAGGCCTGCTCCCATGCCGGAGACAGGGCGATGAGCGGGAGGTAGCCCGCGTGCGCGGTGTTGGCTGAGGAGATTTGGCGCGCCAGGCGCGAGCGCACGTGTTCGGTCATCTGGAGCGTCGTCGACGAACGCGAGGCCGCTTCTGCGATCCCTTCGAGGATCGTCGGGAGATCGCGGATCGAGATGCGTTCGGCGAGCAGCGATTGCAGAATGCGCTGAATGCCGGTGACCGTGATCTGCGACGGGATGAGGTCGTCGACGAGTTTCTTGTTCTCCGGCGGCAAGTCGTCCAGCAGCTTCTTCGTCTCCGCGTAGGAGAGAAGTTCGGCCATGTTTTCCTTCAGCAACTCGGTCAGGTGCGTGGTCAGCACGGTCGCCGGGTCCACGACGGTGAGACCGCGGAAGGTCGCTTCGTCGCGCAGGCGTTCGTCGATCCACGCGGCGGGGAGGCCGAACGCAGGTTCGCGCGTCGGCTTGCCGGGCAGATCGATCGGGCCGCCGCGCGGGTCCATGACCAAGAGTTGGCCGGGTTGCAGATCCCCTTTGCCGGCCTGCAGTTCCTTGACGCGGATGACGTAGTCGGTCGATCCCAGCGCCATGTTGTCGATGATGCGCACCGAGGGCATGACGAAGCCCATTTCGGACGCGATCTGGCGGCGCAGCGCTTTGATCTGGTCGGTGAGGCGATGGCCCTTCGTGTCGTTGATCAGAGGCAGGAGGCCGTAGCCCAGCTCGACTTTCAGGTAATCCATCGCGAGCGCCGTTTGAATCGGCTCGTCGATAGGGGCCTTTGCCTTCTCGGCATCGGCGGCGGCGTTCGTCACGGCGTCGCGCGCGTTCTCTTTGCGCTGCGCGGTGAGGTAGGCGAGCGCGCCGGTGCCCGCCGCGAGACCCAGGAAGATCAATGTCGGAATGCCGGGCAGGAAGGCCATTAAGCCCATCACGAAGGACGACATGCCGAGCGCTTGCGGATAGTCGGAAAGCTGGTGGACCAGCGCCTTTTCGGCGGATCCTTCGACGCCCGCTTTCGAAACCATCAAACCGGCGGCGGTTGAAACGAGCAGGGCAGGAAGCTGCGTGACCAGACCGTCACCGATGGTCAGCAGCGTGTAGGCGTGGCCTGCGGCGGCGAAATCCATGCCGTGCTGACCGACGCCGATGATGATGCCGCCGATGATGTTGATGAATGTGATCAAGAT
>JAEUMM010000333.1 GCA_016792645.1 Alphaproteobacteria bacterium
GTCGCCCAGTCGATGAGTTCGATCGGGTGGACCACCGGCACGTCGACGGCCGCCGCGATCTGCGTGAGGCAGCCGATGTTTCCCGTCGCGATAAATTTCGGCGCGGTTTGCTTCAGCGTCGCGGCTTTGCGTTTCTGCAAGCGATCGGCGATGTCGGGTTCGAGCACGTTGTAGACGCCGGCCGAGCCGCAGCACAGGGTGTCGCGCGGCTCGACGACGTCGAAGCCCAGCGCGCGCAGGATTTGCGGGGCGGCGGCGGCCTGCTTCATTCCATGCGTGAGCGAGCATGCCGCGTGGTAAGCCACGCGCACCGACCGGTGCGCCCTGCCCCCCGATTTCAACGCCACGTCGCGCAGCAGATCGGTGATGTCGCGCGTGCGCGCGCCGATTGCAGCGGCGCCGTCGTCGCCGCCAAGCTGGAAGCCCATGTCGCGGATGACACTGCCGCAACCCGACGCGGTCGTGACGATGGCGTCGAACGGCCCGTCGCTTTCGTGGCGCACGATGTCGTCGACGAGCGCTTTTGCGTGGCGATGAGCCTCGGCCGTTTGGCCGAGATGGTGGTTCAGCGCGCCGCAGCAGCCGGAGCCCTCTACGGTCGTGACTTCATAGCCGTGGCGCACAAGGACGCGGATGGCCGCACCGGTGATGCGGGGGGCGACGACTTCTTGGACGCAGCCCAAGTGCAAGGCGACACGGCCGATCGGCTTGCCGTTCGGTCGCGAGACACGGGGAACAGGTGCGCCGCGCTCGGGCGTGGGCAAGCGTGCGGCGACACGTGCGGGCGCGCGCAATGCGTTGGGCAGCAACCACATGAACGATGCGCCGAAGCGGCCGAGTGCGAGCAGCGGGCGGAGCAGGTCACGGCGCGGCAAGACTCTGCCCAACATCTCGCGCAGCAGGCGGCGGGGCCACGGGCGCGTCGCTTTGCGTTCGATGTGATCGCGGGCTTTGTCGATGAGGCGCGGGTAGTTCACGCCCGACGGGCAGGCGCTGACGCAGGCGAGGCACGAAAGGCAGCGGTCGATGTGCGTGACCACCTTGGCGCTGGGCGTCGCGTCGGTTTCCAGCATGTGTTGGATCAACTGGATGCGGCCGCGCGGACCGTCAAGTTCGTCGCCCAGCAAGACGTAGGTCGGGCACGTCGCGGTGCAGATGCCGCAATGGACGCAAGCGCGCAGTTGCGCCTCGGCGGCGGCGAGTTGCGGGTCTTCCAATTGCGACGGGTTGAAGTTCGTGCGCATCGCGTCAGATGTCTTTGTACATGCGGCCGGGATTTAGCGTGCGCGCCGGATCAAAGGCACGCTTGATGCGCGCCGTCAGCGCATGTGTCACGGCGTCGAGAGGCGGGAAGACATCGTCGGTGCCGCCAACCCCCTTGCGTATCAGCGTCGCGTGACCTTTCAGTTCACGCACGCCCGCGTGGATCGCCGTGGCGTGCGGGCTTTCGGCGTAGCCGAGCCAGATGATTCCACCGGCGGCATCGGCGAACCACGATGCGGGCTCCAGACGCGCAATTGCGTTGCGAGCCTGGGTCGGCGGGACGGACACACGCCACAGCGTCATGGCGGGATCGAACAGCGGATGGATTTCGGCGGCGTCGCGAAAGAGCTTCTTGCCGATTTCGCTCTCCAACTGGCGGGCGCGCGGCGCGATGGTGCGCGTTAGTTCCGCGGCGCGCGCGGCGACGCCTTCGCTCTGCCCTTCCAGACGAATGAGCGTGGCGGCGCGCGGGACGGCCACTCTGGCGGCCGTGTCCGCCGGTAGATGGATCAGGCCGGTCGGTTCGAACGGCGAGCGCGCGATGGTGCGCATCATCCGCAGCGCTTCCGCGGGCTCCTGGTTTTGGACGGC
>JAEUMM010000355.1 GCA_016792645.1 Alphaproteobacteria bacterium
CGTCTCCGGATTCGCGCAGCAGCGCGGCGAGCCTGCCTGTTGCATCCGCATGCAGCGGCGCTTCAGCCAGGACGGCACGGTACCAACGCTCAGCCTTCGCGGAGTCGCCCATCTTCTTGTGGCGGTCGCCGATGATGACGCCGAGGGCCGCATGCCAGGGACGGACGCGCGCGGATTGGCGGTCGTAGACGCGCGTCATCGCGGCATAGGCGGCTTCGAAATACGGGACGGCCTCGGCTGTCCGATCCGAAATCTCCAGGACGTCGCCGATGTTGATCATCGGTCCCCAGGCATCCTTGTCGGCGGCGATCGCCGCGCGGTAGGTCGCGATGGCAGTCGCGAACTCACCTTGCGCGCTTTGCACGAAGCCCAGTGCCTTGAGCGCCACGGGGTCGTTCGGCGCGATGCGCAAGGCACGCTCCGCATACGTGCGCGCGCGGGCGAGGAGCGCTTTCGCCGCATTCGTTTTCGTCCGGCCGATGCGCAAGGCATCGCCGAGTTTGGTGAGCTCCACAGCACCGGGCTCGTCGGGCCAGCGGACCACCTTCTGCACCAAAGCGTTCGCAATACCCGCCAGCGCGGGAACGTGGTCGGCGCGGTCGGTCAGGATGCGGTTGAAGAGTTCGATCGCGGCTTCGTTGTCGGCGCGCGTGTATTGGAAATAGAAGTCGTTGGCGCGCTCCACCAACTCGGTGCCGGCGACCGCCGGTGATGCGGGTCCACGGAGCACCGCACCGGCCGCTATCGCGATGGCGAGCGCTGCCGCAGCAAGCGCAGCCGCCGGGAGCCACTTGGCGGGCGGACGCGCAGCCGGCGGAAGGTCGTCAGCCGAAGCCGGCGACACGGCCGCGATGAGGCGGTAGCCGCGCTTTGGCAGCGTTTCGATGTAGCGCGGGGCCTTGGGGTCGTCGCCCAGCGCCTTGCGCAGCCGCGATACGGCGCGGGCCAGCGTGTCATCGCCGACGATCACGTCCGGCCAGAGCGCGGCCATGATGTCGTCCTTCGTGAACGCGGCGCCGGGTTTGGATGCCAGCAGGAAGAGGAGGTCCATGACCTTCGGCTCAAGGCGCTCGCTTCCCTGCGGGCCGGTGAGCTCGCCGGTCGTACGCTGCGCGCGCCAGTCGCCCAGCACGATCGCTTCGCGTTTTTCGCTCAAATCCGTCGCCATCAGAACTTCGTCAGGAAAATTGGAGGGGCTCGTCCTTACATACTAAGCGGCCTGCGGTAGGGGTGACCACTAGCTAAGCGAGGGCAAAATCAATGTGCGTCTGGATCCGAGGGTTCGTGGTTGCCATCTTTACCTTAGTGGCCCTCACCGGCGCGGGGGTTGCGGAAGACAAGCGTTTTGCGCCGCCGGACGTTCGAGCGGAGTTTCAGGATCTCTATGCCCGGTTGAAGGCGTCTCACTTCAATCTCTTTGTCCGGCGCCCCCAGGGCGAGTACGACACGCTCTACCGGCAGATGCTGGCCTCATTTGACCGGCCGATGACAGCGTTCGAGGTGCGCGTCCAATTCCAGAAGTTCATGGCGTTCGGGCGGATTGCGCATTCTCGCATCGACTTTCCAAGCGAGGTTTTTGGCGCCTATCGCGATGGCGGGGGGAAGATTTTCCCACTCGGTATCCGCTTTGCCCGTGGCCGCCCCTTCGTTGCCAAAGACGCGGGCGGCGCGCGCGTTGCTCTTGAGGGGCGGGAGATCGTCGCGTTGAACGGAACGCCGATCGACCCGTGGATCGAACGGCTGGCCGCCAATGTGTCGGCGGACAATCCCTACATGATGCAGGCGCTGCTGGAGAACCGGCTGCCCGCACTGCTGTGGCTCGAGTTTGGCGCGACGGATCAATTCACGCTGCGCAGCCGAGCGGCGGACGGTACGTTCGACACGGTCGTGCCGGCGCGCACGCGCGAGGAGATCCGCGCAGCGTCGGCGCAGAAGGCCGGCATGCTGGCGCTCGATTGGGATGCACGCGTCTTTAAGATGATGGCGAACGGCGTCGGTTACATGCGGCCGGGCCCGTTTTACAACAACGATCCCAACGCAACCGACATTTGGGACGTCGCCGCCTTTCGCGCCTTCATCGACGGTTCGTTCGAGACGTTGATGAAACAGCGCGCGCGGTCTCTCGTCATCGATTTGCGCGACAACCCAGGCGGGGACAATTCCTTCAGCGACATTATGGTGCAATGGTTCGCAACGAAACCGTTCCGCTTTACGTCGCGGTTCGAGATCAAGGTGAGCGAAGCCGCGATCGCCGCTAACGCGAAACGGTTGACGCCGAACGACACCGACAGCATCTCGGCCAAGTTTGCCGCGGCCTATGCCAAGGCGAAGATCGGCGATGTCATCCCGTTCGATATTCCGATGGTCGGCCCGCGCGCCGGCGCGCGCTTTGGCGGACGCGTGTTCATTCTGATCAATCGCCATTCCTATTCGAACACGGTCATGGTTGCGGCGTTGGCGCAGGACTACCGGTTTGCGACGATCGTGGGCGAAGAAACGTCGGATCTTGCCTCGACCTACGGCGCAATGGAGCAGTTCACGCTGCCGCGGACGGGGATCGAGGTCGGCTTTCCTAAGGCGCATATCGTGAGACCGAGCGGCGACACGGCGGCGCGGGGCGTGGTGCCCGATATCGCGATCGAAACGCCGATCATCGAAGGCGCCGACGACCCGGTGCTTCGCCAAGCGGTGGAGACTGCCAGCGGTCGCTAAGCCCTCGGTTTGCGAAGCTCTTGCTCTTGGTGGCCGGGATGGGTCACAAACCGCCCTTCGAACGGCGGGGACGCTTGAATGAAAGTGCTCGTGACCGGCGCGGCCGGATTCATCGGATATCATGTCTCGCAAGCCTTGCTGGCGCGCGGCGACGAGGTCGTCGGCGTCGACAATCTGAACAGCTACTACGAGGTGAGCCTGAAGGAAGCGCGGCTTGCACAATTACAGGCGCAGAAGGGGTTCGTCTTCGAGAGGCTGGACATCGCGGATCGCGAGGCGATGCTGGCGCTCAGTACGAAGCATCCGGGCGTCAGCCATATCGTGCATTTGGCGGCCCAAGCCGGCGTCAGGCATTCGCTGACGGATCCCTACACTTACATCACGTCGAACGTGATGGGTCAGGTGATCATGCTTGAGCTGGCGCGCAAGCTCGCGAAGCTTGAGCATTTCGTTTATGCAAGCTCATCTTCCGTGTACGGTGGAAACACAAAACTGCCGTTCTCAATCGAGGACGAGACGGAGCAGCCGAATTCGCTCTATGCCGCGACGAAGAAGGCCGATGAGTTGATCGGCCATACATACGCGCATCTCTACGGCATTCCGTCGACGGGACTCAGGTTCTTCACCGTCTATGGACCTTGGGGGCGTCCGGACATGGCGGCGTTCCTGTTTACGCGCGCGATTTTGGCGGGCGAGCCGATCTCTGTGTTTAACCACGGCGAGATGTGGCGCGATTTCACATATGTGGAAGACATCGTCGCCGGGATTTTGGCGGCTGTCGCACGCCGAGCGGCAGGCAAGCCGCCGCATGCGGTGTACAACCTGGGCAACCACAAGTCGGAGAAACTGACCGACTTCATCGGGCTTATCGAAAAATCGCTGGGGCGGAAGGCGACCTATAAGTTCGAGCCGATGCAGCCGGGGGATGTTGCGCGCACCTATGCGGACATCGAGGCGTCGCGGCGGGATCTTGGGTTTGAACCGAAGACGCCGATTGCCGAAGGCATTCCGCGCTTCATCAAGTGGTACACGGACTATTACCGCGTGTGGCCCAAAAACTAGGGCCGGTGTTTCCACCGGCCCCGTTGCATTCGTTCCTACCAGCAGAAGCGCCAGCGGTATCTCGACCAGCCCCTCGGCCAATAGCGGTCGCGCCAACCGTAGCCGCCCCAACGCGGATGACCTTCGCGCCAGCACAGGCCACGGCCATCCCAGAACCACCACGCGTCGTCGTAGTACCACCAGTACGAGTCGTCGAAATAGCGCAGCGAGATATACCAACGCCAGCTATCGTCCCAACCGTCGTTGTACCAATGCGGATACCAGTAGTTGTCGGCATAGAAGTGATGTGACCGCCAACGCTTGTGGTGTCTCACGCCGGGCCAACGGCCGCGGTTGTCACGCCAGCCTTGACGTCCGTTCCAGCGGCCGTCCCGCCAACCGTCTCTGTCGCCACGGCGACCGTCCCGCCAGCCATCTCTGTCACCGCGGCGGCCGTCGCGCCAACCATCTCTGTCGCCACGGCGGCCGTCGCGCCAACCATCTCTGTCGCCACGGCGACCATCGCGCCAGTTGTCGTCGCCACGACGACCGTCACGCCAGTCGTCACGGCCGCGCCTATCCGGCGAGGTGCCGGGTCCACCGCGCGGGCCAGGCGGATTTTCCCAGTTACTGCCGGGGCCGCCACGCGGACCGGGCGGGTTGTTGTCGCGATCGCGCCAGCCGCGACGATCCGGCGACGTGCCGGGTCCGCCCCGTGGCCCGGGTGGATTCTCCCAGTTGCTGCCAGGGCCGCCACGCGGACCGGGCGGGTTGTTGTCGCGATCGCGCCAGCCACGACGATCCGGCGACGTGCCGGGTCCGCCGCGCGGGCCAGGCGGGTTTTCCCAATTGCTGCCGGGGCCGCCACGCGGACCGGGCGGGTTGTTGTCGCGGTCACGCCAACGGGGGCCGCCGCCTGGACCACCTGCGGGTCCGGGCGGATTACCGCGCGCGCTTGGTCCGGGACCATCCGGGCCGCGATGCCTGCCGTTGTTGTTGTTTCGCCAATTGCCGCCGCCGCCATTTTGATCGCGCGCTTGATCGCCGCCGCGGCCTTGGCGGTCGCCCCGATCACCGCGATCGGCGAATGCCGGCGCAGCAAGCAGGCTCAAGCCCGCGACTGCCGCAAGCGGCAGAGCGAGTGTTTTCAACTTCATGTGCGTCCCTTCACGTCGAGTCCTCAACAGTCCCCATTTTCGCTTTTGCTCTTACGGGGCTGAATGGTGCATGAACGGTGCGTTTAGGTAGTTTGTCGCAGCGGCGAGACAAAGCGAGACGGGTTTCGAATGCGGATACTTTTGATCGGCGGCGCGGGCTATATCGGCTCGGCGATCGCGCATCATCTTGCCGATCGGGGGCACGAACCGTCGGTTTTGGACAATTTGTCCACGGGTTCGCGCGCGGCGATTCCCGAACATGTTCCATTCGTTCAAGCGGATTGCGGCGACAGCGCCGCCCTGGCGAAAGCGCTAGCGAGCACGGGCGCCGAGGCGGTCATCCAGCTGGCAGCGGCGGTCCGTGTTGAAGAGTCCGTCGCGGATCCCGCGAAGTACTACTTCAACAACACCGTGAAATCGCTGACGGTTTTCGACACGTGCGCGCGCAACGGCGTGAAGGACTTCGTCTTCTCGTCGACGGCCGCGGTTTACGGTGCACCGGCGAAGTCGCTGATCGCCGAAGACGTGGTGACCGACCCCGTCAATCCCTACGGTCACTCGAAGCTGGCGTCCGAATTCATGCTAAAGGACATCGCGCGCGTTCACGGCATGCGCGCGACGATCCTTCGTTATTTCAACGTCGCAGGCGCCGATCCGCAATTGCGCACGGGACAGCGCACGCCTGAAGCGACGCATCTGATCAAGGTGGCGGCTGAGGTAGCAACCGGCGCGCGCGCGTCGCTGGACATCTTCGGCACCGATTATCCGACGCCCGACGGCACGTGCGTGCGCGACTATATTCACGTGATGGACCTGGCGTTGGCGCACGAACTCGCGCTGACCAAGCCGGGCACGGCGGGCGAGACGCGCGTCTATAACTGCGGGTATGGCACGGGGCATTCCGTGCGCCAGGTGGTCGACGCATTCGGCAAAGTGCTCAACCACCCCCTGCCCGCCCGCGATCGGCCGCGCCGACCGGGCGATCCGCCGGCGCTTGTATGTGACTCGGCGAAACTGAAGCGCGAGCTTGGCTGGGCGCCGCGGTACGCGTCGATCGGGACAATCGTCGAGACGGCGCTGAACTGGGAACGCAAGTTGACGGCGGCGCGTCGCACCTGAGCCACAGTCTTGGCCTTTGCAAGGTGTGATACTGCGCCTGGTTTGCGGGGTGAAGCCTGTGAGGCCTTGGGGTATTTTTGTACGCATTGTGTTGGCGCTTGCGGCGGCTATGCTCGCGCTTGCCGCGTGGGACGTCGTCACCTACGACGCGAAAGCATGGCGCGCCGACTTCGACCATTTGAAGCGTGAGATGGCGCAGCGATATGCCAATCTCGATTGGATCGTTTCGCATCGGCAGCTGAACCTCCAAGCGCTGGATGCCGAGACTGCGGCGGCGATCGACAACGCGCACTCGCGCGTGTTCGCCGTCTTGGCCCTCCGGCGCTTCATTCGCTCGTTCAACGATCCGCACCTGCGGCTTGTTTCTGCCGATCGGTCGCAAGCAAGCCGCCGGGAACCGGCTGTTCCTGCAACGCGGACGGACGTTCCCGCCGGAGCGTCATGCGAGGACGCCGGTTATGAGACGACAGACTATGGCTTTCATTTTGGATTCGAGCGCTTCGACGGGTGGGTGCCGTTGCGCGCGGCGCATTTTCCAACGGGCATCGCAGGTCATGCGGGTGTCGTACGGATCGCGGCGTTCGGCGAAGACCAGTATCTCGCCGCTTGCCAAGCCGTGTTTCGACCCGGCATCGGCGAACGCGCGCTACAGCTCGCCGTTCGCGCGCGGCTTCAGCAGGAGCTTATCGACGCGATCAGCGAGCTTAAGGGTCGCGGCGTGCGGTACTTGGTGGTCGATGTGTCGGGCAACGGCGGCGGCACCGAGTGGGTCACGGAAGTCGTTGCGCTGCTGACGGATCGCGTTCTTGTGCGGCAGGCGGCGCGCCTGGCTGCACCGGCGTGCGACAGGTCCGGTCTATGGCGCGGCGCGGCGGTTTGTCCAATTCTGGCGCCAGCCGACGCCCCGGTTCACCTCACGGGCGTTGGCGCTTGGACGGGAGCCGTCGTCGTCCTGGTCGACGCCGACACGGGTTCGGCGGCTGAGGATTTCGTCGCCTGGCTTCAGCAAAACGGCGTCGCGGTGGTGGCCGGCACGCGCACGGCGGGTGCCGGATGTGGATATGTCAACGGCGGCGGGCGTATCACGTTGAAGGAGGGACCGTTCGACGTCATGGCCCCCAATTGCGCGCGCTTCCTGAACGACGGCACCAACGAGATCGAAGGCATCACGCCAAACTTTCCGGCCCCACAGAGCGTTGCCGATCTTGATCGCTACGCTGCGCGTTAGGATCGTCGTGTTGAAGGCAAAAAAATGCGCCCGACATCGCGCGTGGTTCGCGACGGCGGGCGCTCAATCTTGTCCCTGGCCTTCATTCTTAAGTTATGCGCGCCATAAACGCCCGAACCGAAACGCGCGCAACGCAAATCCTCGCGTCATACACAGGTGAGTTTTATCGGTTCGCGTTGTGCGCGTAGTCGCTGCGTCAATCGAGCGGCGCGTGCGTTAATTCTCTCGCAGCGGCGACAATCATGACGCGCTGGCGTTCTCATCAACGATGAAGCGCGCGGTTAACTCTGGGTCTTGCATCGGTATGAAGTGCGTCAAGTGCGGCAGCGGGACATCGCGGCCGTTTGCGAATGTGCGCGCGACGCCTTCCCATGTCGGCGAGGCGGCAAAGTCGGTGAGATCGCGCGGACCCGGTTCTCGCTGCTTGGCGCGCAACACGGTCACGGGGACTTGAACGCGCGCTGCGAGCGCATAGATGTCGCGACCCGCGTGAGCCATGTAGATCGATGCTTCGATCGCGGGCGGGCAGGCGAGCTCGAACCCCTGCCCGCTTGCCGCCGGAACGAGACCGTAGCGGCAATAGTCCTCAAGCACCTCGGTGCGCCACAGCGCGTAAGGGTGGCGCGTCTTGAACGCGTCAAACATCTGTTGCCACGAGGTCCATGCGTTGCGCCGGCGCGCGACCGGATGCACCGCACCCTCCGGTAGCGCCGTGAGGTGTGGGTTTGCATAGACAGCAGGCGGCAGCATCACGGGGTCGATAAGGAGAAGGCGCTTGAAGGCACGCGGATGAGCGGCGGCGATCTGCACCAAGAGGTGGCCGCCCATCGAATGGCCGACGCCGATCGCGTCCTTGAAGTTCAGATGCTCGACCAACTCGGCGAGGTCTTGGGCAGGAACGCTCCAGTCATTTATGGGACCGGTCTTTTCGCTGCGGCCGTGGCCACGCGTGTCGACGGCGATAACATGATAGCCGGAGCCTATGGCCCTTACCGTCTGATCCCAGCAACGTGCGTGGAAGCCGGTGGCGTGGATCAGGAAAACGACCGGGTCTCCGCGCTTTCCCCACTCGGTGAAGGCGATGCGGGCGCCGGTGGCCTGGAATGTCGACAGGATCGGTGTAGCGGTCATCTAGCAGTGCTCGCGGCTGTCCGGAATGACTCCACGTTTCGCGGCGCATTGTCTACGCGGGACCGTGTGCCTTGCGCTGACCCTACGGTTGCTTGATCGCCGCCTGTTTCGCCGCGACGGCGCGGTCGTGACGCAGGCCGACGAACGGAAAATTGAAGGCGTCCGCGCGGCTGGAGCGATGAAGCATCACGCGCGGGTGGAGATAATCATCACGCGAGGCGCGCAACGTACCGCTGATGGTGGAGAAGGCCGCGTCGAAGCCCGCGCTGCGCACAGCCTCAAGCGCCTGCGGACCGATGTGAGCGACGTTGCCAACCGGAAATGCGAAATAGCGGCAGCGGCCGACGCGGTCTTCGATCATCGTCTTCGACGTCAACACCTGATGATCGACCTCGGCCTTGGGTTGGCCGCGGTGGAGGATGGCGTGGTCGTGCGCGTGGGCGCCGATTTCGACGCCGGCGTCGTGCATCGCCTTCACCTGAGCCCAGGTCATCGGCCTGTCCGACTGAAATTTGGCGTCGAGTTCGGCCTGGCGGTCCACGCCCATAGCCTCGATGAGCGCCGCGCACAGGTTTCGGACCCCGGTCTGATCGCTGCGGTAGACGGCGGCGCCAAGAGCAGATGAGGCCGCGTTGCGCGCCGCATCGTCGTCCGCGATGACCAGCGGACCGTCCAACCCCGGCAGCGTGTAGCTGCCGGCGCGCGCATAGTAGGCGAAGCAGCGCGTCAGGTAGGTCGGGAAGCGTGCGCCGGTATCGATATGATGTGTACTGACGAATACGGCCAGCGGGACGCCCATCTCGCGCGCGACAGGCATCAGGAGGTCATGGTTGTCGACGTAGCCGTCGTCGGACGTGAGGACTGCGACGGGCTTGTGCGTCTCGCCCATCTGGTGGAGGCGCAGCGCTTCTTCGATCGAGACGAAATTCACCCACCCCTTCAGCGCCGAGATCGTGGCGCGGAACTCGTCGACGGTCAGATGCAAGCGCTGAACGCGTTCGTCTTCGTGCTTACGGACGAGGCCGTGCATGTAGAGCACGGTCAGGCCCGCCAGCGTTCGGAAGTTGCGCGGCGGAATGCGGTAGAGGACCGACTTGGCGAGGGACAGGAGCATCGATGTCTTGTAGTATGGCCCGCGCCTTACCCGCCAGCCTTATGCCGCAGCCAAATCGCGGTCGCCGCCGTCGCGCAGGCTGGTGGCCAAGTCCTGCAGAATTTCGACGGCGACTTGGCTGCCGCGTTCCTGGGCCGCGACCACGCCATAAACGCAAAGGCACTGTTCGATGAGCGCAAGGCGCGCGCCCAAGACCTGGAAATCCGTGCGGACATTTTGCAGATATTCGACGAAGGGCTTTGCGTCGCTCTTCGAGATCAGCGCGTCATAGGATGAGCTGTAGCGGTCGAAAACGGCGCCGGCTTGCGACCAGGCCCAGCGCAGACTGTCGCGCACTTGGCCACGATCGGCGTCGATCTGGCGCGCGCCGTCGTCGCGAATTTCACCGGGCTGCGGCTTGCCGCCGAGCCACTCGGCAAGTTCGCGAAGCTTCGGCTGGCGCTTGGCGAATTCGCGCTGAAAGTACGACACGCCGATCCAGGCGTAGAGAACTTCTATGGTTTGCCCATCGGGAATCTTGAGCGCTTGGCCGAAGGCGCCAAGGAAGCTCGGATCGTCCAGCTCCCACAATTTGCGCGCAAGCATATCGAGCCGCGCGTCGCCGACGGAATTCGCCGGCAACGCCAAAGCCATGGCGGCCAAGGGCTTCAGCTTGGCTTTCAGCGTGTCGCGCATCGCAAAGGCTTCGGCATCGCTGACGCGGAAGTGGCGGAGGTCGACGTTGAGCGCCGACCTCTCGAAGCTGTCGCGCAGCAGGAACGGCGAGAAGCTGGGCAGCTTCGCCATCAGGTGGATCTTGCGCAGGTCGCCGTCAATGCGCGCCGGATCGATCTTGCACGACATGAACTTCTCGAGAGCCGGCAACGCCAGCTCGCCGTCGCACGGCATGGAGACGCCGCCGTTGCCGGGGTGCTTGGGATCGAAGGGGAAGTATACGCGTGTGTGAACGGCGTTTGCCGGCATGTCTGCGGCGGAGCGGCCGACTGTCTTCAACAGCATCGCATTCTTGAACAGAGGGTGTTCGAAAAACGGCTGCAGCAGAGACGGGCCGTCTTGGGCGTCTACGGCCTCGGTGGGCATTTCGCGGGCGCGCGCGTCGAATACGATCGACGGCGGGCAAGCGGCCAAGAGAGCCTTGAGACGGAGCCTGCGCATGGCCGTTACCCGAACACGTCTTCGAGAGGTTTCACATCGGCACGCACATCATAGGCGGCGAGCGTCGTCTCCCATTCGGGGTCGTCGATGAAATAATCGATGACAACGACACGACCCCGCTCATAAAGGCGACGCATGTTCGGAATGTGCCGGTTCAAGCCGGACGCCTTCTCATTCGCGAAGCGGAACGGCGGCGTCAGCGCCGCGTAGTCGACGTCGGGTCTGCGCACGACGGCGACCGCTCGCATCGAGATGTCCACGGTCTCGTGGACGACGCCGGCCAGCTCGACCATCAGACCGTCGATTACATAACGTTGGTGGGCGCGCCGTTCGGTGACCATTCCTACTCTCAACACTCCGGGTCTCACGTATGGCGAGTATTGTGGTGCGCCCGTTACGACGACGTTAGGGAACCTTCGTTTTCCTGGGGCAAAGTGGGGCGCAAAACAGCGATTTTAAGGCGCGCTTAATCACGCCTCACAATGTCACGGTGTCGGAACGGGTGGATGCCAGACCTGACAGGCCCAAACTGGGTCGTCGTCCAGCGTTACGCTTCGGCAACGCCGTAGGGGGGAGCTGGCGCGCGCGCACTCGCCCATTTCGCGAAAGCGCGACACAAACTGTGCGTCGCGGCGGTCACAGTTTGAGATTCTCGCGCAACAAGGCTCACCACGGCATAGAAAATCGCGTCATGCACGCACAAACTCTACCTGTCCGGGCAAGCCGACCCATTCTTCCTGCTGTGGTTGACACCCAACAACCCACGGCGCTCTCGGTTTCCTGGCTTCTACGTGAGATCCCAGCTCACGAAAGCCCTGCTGAGGGATGGAGCCTCAGCGGGGCTTTTGCTTTCTGGGCACGCATGCACTCGCTCAAGGATCGCCGCGCTCGGATGCTAGAACGCGGCGCAGCGCCGCCGCCGATCTTGCCTCGACGAGGTTGTTCCGCGCCGCATAATCACGGGCCCAGTTGAGGCGACGCTCGAGCGCGGCCTTGGCATCGACGGTGAGTTGTGGCCAGAGCGCCAGCGCAAGATCGAACTGCGTTGCGGCGAGCGTTGGTTCGGTGAGCTTTAGTCGGTACGCAACAGCGAGCGCGGCGGCGGCGCTTTGACGATGACCGAGACGCAGCTCGGTCATGGCAAGGTGTGTCCATGCGGCAGCATCCGTCGGCGTCGCGGAAACACCCAGGCGCAAATCGCGGCGCGCCGCACTCAGGCGCGAGATCGCGCGCAACGAGCTGACGCCGGTCTGTTCCGCGGCCAAGATTTGCACCAGCGCGGCGCGGCTCAGATCGTGACGCGCGGGCGACGCGCGCAGCGCCTGGGTCAATGCATCGAGTTCGACGATCGTCACCGGCTTGCCGGCGGCGACTGCGCGATAACGCGATTCAGCTTGCGCGAAACTCCACGCCGCTTCGCCATATAGGGCGGCATAGACAACGAGCGCGGCCGCGATTGCGCCGGTCAGCAAGCCGGCCTCGAGGGCGTCACTGCGCGTGGTATCTTTCGTATTTCGTGTCATAGCCATACGAAGCCGAACCGTAATTGTAGATCGCGTGGCGTCGCATGTCCGCTTGATTCAACACCGTACCGGCGACATCGGCGTTGGCGTCATGCAGGAATCTGAGACCGGCGAGTACGG
The DNA here is from genome assembly GCA_016792645.1 of Alphaproteobacteria bacterium. Classification (GTDB taxonomy): domain Bacteria; phylum Pseudomonadota; class Alphaproteobacteria; order Micropepsales; family Micropepsaceae; genus SZUA-430. The sequence continues at coordinate 12,301 of JAEUMM010000355.1, forward strand.
CATCGCGCGGCGTGGTGTCCCAACCCACGACATAGACAACCTTGTCTGCGATGCGTGAGAGAAGGCGCGTGTCGGACACCGGCAGGACAGGCGCCGCGTCGATAATCACGAGGTCATAGTGCTGGCGCAAGATGTCCAGCATGTTCTTCATGGCGGGCGAGGCCAAGAGTTCCATCGGACTATGAGCCGGCGCCGCGGTGGGAATGAACTCAAGAGCCGATATCGGATCGCGGTGCAGCACGTCGCGCAGCTTGCACTTTCCTGTCAGCACCTCGACGAGGCCGACCTCGGGCCGGCGCGGCGAGAACGCGGCGCCAACGCTTGGGTGACGCAGGTCGGCGTCGATCAGGATGACCCGCGCGCCGCTGCGGGATGCCAGACGGCCAAGACTGACGGCGAGCGTCGTCTTACCTTCGTTGGCAATCGACGACGTCATCAGGAGTACTTTGGGCGGACGATGGGCCGCATCGGAGAGTTGCACGCCCGAATACAGGGTTCGCACCGCCTCGGTGAAGGACGACGACGGCTTCTGCATGATGTGGTCGGCAACGTGCTTCACGCCCTTCAAGCTCGGCACGACGGACAAGTTGGTCGTGTGCGCTGCGCTCTCGACCTCGGCGCCCGTGCGAAACCCTTTGCCCAGTCCTTCCATAATCAGCGCGAACAGCATCGCCATGATCGTTGATCCGAACAGGGTTCCGCCCATGACCATCGGGACATCAGGGAAGCTGGGCCCGGCGGGGGCGGTCGCCTTGGCGATGAGTCTCGGATCGTTGCCGGGCGTGTTGATTGGGGCGGAGCGCGCCACCGACTGATGCTGCTGAAGAGCGGCGCGGCGTGCAGCGAGTTCGCTTTCTAGTTCCTGCAAGGTCGGTTGTTCGACGCTTTCGGTCGGCGGCGGGCTCGCCTCGCCTTGCATTTCATTTAGCGACGATTCGAGCGACGCCAAACGGGTTTTGGCAGCGCCGACCGCGCCGGCAAGACTCTTGACGATCCGTTTCAGTTCTTCGTCGATCTTGGCCTGAAGGTCGCTGCGCTCGTCGCGGAGTGCGATCATTTGCGGGTGCCGTTCGCCGTATTTCGACGAGAGCTCCGCTTCCCTGCGCGTCAGATCCGACTGCTTGTCGCGCAGTTTGACGATCAGAGGCGCGCTGGTGATCGACGTGATCTTGGCGGGATCGTTGCCAGAGGTCAGAAGGTCGGTTGCGCGGCGGTGCTTCGCCTCGTGTTCGGCAAGGCTCTTGCGCGCGGCGGCAATCTGCTCGTTGAGTTCCGCGACTTGCTCAGCGGCGAGCGCGTTGCCGTCCTTGATCGCGGTAATTCCGGGATGCGCCTTGCGCTCTTCAAGCGCGGCCTCCGCCTCCCGCACTTGCTCCGTCAAGCGGAGCAGTTGCGGATCTGATGCGTCGGGCGCGGCTTTGGCCGCACTCGATTGCGTCTGAAGGTAGACCGCAACGACCGTATTCGCGACCAACGCCGCCCTTACAGGATCGCTTGAGGTGAACGTCACGCGAGCGACGGACGATCGTCCGTCAGCTTCGACTGTGAGCCGCGAGGCGAACTGGTTCAGCATCGCTGGGCCGACCGTGGCGGCAGTCTTCCCGCCGGCGCCGATCTTCGGCTTTGCACCGAACCAAGCCATTGGGTTCAGACGATCGAACAGGGAAGCCGAGCCACCGCTGAAATGCGGATCGTGCGCGAGGCTCAATGCCGCAATCACGCGCTCCGCGACCCAGGACGATTGTAGGATGCGCAGCTGCGTTTCGACGGCAGCGTCCTGCTTTGGGTCCGTCGCGAGCGGATCCACGGTCGCGGCACTCTCTCTGCTGTGTGGGCCTACGGCGATCGACGCCGAGGCACTGTAGAGCGGCGTCAGTTGCGAGAGGACGATCCCGGCAACGGCCGTGCAGATGAAGATGATCGTAAGGATGGTCCAGCGTCGAACACGAAATACGCGGATGGCGGCACCGACGCCGAAACGGGACGGCGCGACTTCGGGCCGTCGCGGCACCCGGACGGGCGGTGTCCGATCCGGCTCGCCCATTCTCGGAACTTGAGGCAGCCGATGAACATTCATGCGGTGCTCCGACATACCCATGCGACTTACCGAACGGTTGGGCGCGTCAGGGCGCGCGCGTTGCCAATCCACTGCACGTCAGCGTTTCCCGTTGGGGCTAAGTCGACCATCGAAGGGCGGAGCAAAATGCCTTAGCTTTCGGCACGCGGCTGCCGCCCTCTCGGCAGGCGTTAACGATTCGATAACGAATCTAGCGAGCGCACAGATTCGCACAAAGCGAAAGTGCCGCGGTTGCGGGCGCTATCAACATGTTGCTGAAGGCGCGTGCGTAGGCACCGCGGCACACGCGGAACGGGTGAGTTGGAAGGATTAGAACAGGCGCGAGGGGACGCGCAGTTCGTCGCCCGGCATCACCTTGGTGTCGGACGCGAGGTCCACCGTGACCTTCGTGCCGCCGCGCGTGATCTCCACCGTGTTTTCGCTGGCGAGATACGTGTAGCCCTCGGCGAGGGCGACGGCTTTCTGAACGGTCATGCCGTTGACGAAAGCGTACTGGCCCGGCCGCTTCACTTCGCCCAACACGTAGATCGGGCGAAGATTCGTGATCTGCGCCGTGACCTGCGGCGAGCGCAGAATGTCGCCTTCGCGCAGCTTCGTCGCATAGGCGTGTTCGAACTGCGCGAGCGTGAGGCCTGCAGCTTGGACTTGCCCGACATAGGGTCCGGTCACAACGCCCGCCTTGTCGACCGAGATTTCGCCCGACAGTTCCGCCTCATCGACGACCGTGACCTTGATCTTGTCGTTGACCGCGATGCGGTAGTCGCCGGCCGCGGGGAGCGGCGCCTGCCCTACTCCGCCGCTTGAGGCGCCGCGGGGATGGGGCGCCTGCTCATCCCAATGTCCGGCGCAGGCCGACAAGGCGAACAGCATGGCGCACAGCGCAAAAAGGCGATGCAGCATCGATCCACGATTCCCAGGTTCGCGAATCTTGATATGCCTCGCGACCGTCGCGATCAAGACGCTTGCCGCGTTCAAACTGTCGACAAGAATCTGCGCGTGCGCTCTTCGAGGACGACCGCCGTCAGGTTGTTGGTGATGTAAGCGCCGGTGTCGATGCCGATTCTGTTCGGGCGGACGACGGGCGCATCCGTCGGCGTGTGTCCGTGAACGACGACGCGGCCGAAATTCACTGTGCTTTCGAGGAATTCTTCGCGAATCCAGAGAAGGTCCGTCTCGCTTTGCTCTTCGAGAGGCACGCGCGGCTTCAAGCCGGCATGGACGAAGATGTAATCGCCGATGGTCACGTGCAGCTTTAGATTCTTCAAGAATTCGAGATGCGCACGCGGTATTGCGGCCGCAAACTCGCTCCGCGTTTGCGACCAGTCCTTCGTTTGCGGGTGCGCGACGCCGTAGCTGCGCAGCGTTTCGAGGCCGCCGAAGTTGCGCCACGCGTCGCCGATCGTCGGATCGGCCAAGAACTGAAGCAGCGTTTCGTCGTGATTGCCCTTGAGAAAGACGGTGTCGAAACCCGTGAAACCTGCGAGCAAGCGATCAATCAGTTCGCGCGATTGCTCACCGCGGTCGACGTAGTCACCGACGAAGATCAAGGTACGGCGGCGTGCGGACGAAAGGCGCGAGGCCGCATCGATTTGCGGCCAGAGCTTCTCGAGAAGATCCAATCGTCCATGCACGTCACCGACGGCAACGACGAAGTGGCCCGGCGGTACCGCCGCGCGACCAACGCCATCTTCGCCGCGCTTGGGCGCGCCGAAGAGCGAGCCGATCATCTCAGATGCCGATTTTGTCACTGCGAAGTCATCCGATTGAGTTTCGAACAGTGTTCAAAAATATGACTCTCCGTCTCGCATTCGAAAACTGTGGCGAGAGCGCAACGAGCATACAAGAACGCCAGTGAAAACAGTGTTGCGCGAGCGTTTTTCCAGTATCGCGCACGAGCGCTTTTGTACGCTCGCGTTGAAGTGATTCACGAATCATTTCTCCCGGCTTCACCCCGTGTGTCGCCCGAGGAACGGGTTCGATCTCGCAGACACTCAGGAGAACAGTGAGATGCACGTAAAAACAATTTTGCTTGGGACGGCACTCGGCCTGGGCTTGGCGAGCGGCGTCGCCGCTGCCGCAGAACGGCACGGTTGGTACTTCGGTCTGGAAGCCGGCTGGGTCAACGTCCAAGACTCCGAACTGCAGACCTGGGGCTATAGCGATATCGAGTTCGACAATCGCTGGGGCGGCATGGGTACGGTCGGCTTTGCCTTCGACAACAAACTGCGTCTGGAGCTCGAAGCCGGGTATCGCAACAACGACATCGACCGGATCGATACCGTCGCGATCACAGACGGCGAGCTGAACGAGTGGAGCGGGATGTTCAATCTCGCTTACGACCAGCCGATCGGTTCGCGCTGGGCGATCACCTTCGGGGCCGGCGTCGGCGCCGACAGCGTCCGGTTCGACGACGCGCTCAGCGAAGACACTGACACTGTGTTCGCGGCACAGGGCATTCTCGGCCTTGTCTATCAGGTGGGTCCGCACTGGGACATCATGCTGAACTACCGTTACCTGTGGGCGAACGATCCGGAATTCACGAGCGTGTTTGCCGACACGGACAATATGGAGATCGCCAAGCACACGGTGACCTTGGGCTTCCGTTATGGCTTCGACGCGGTCGCGGCCCCGCCGCCGCCCCCGCCAGCCCCGCCGCCGGCGCCTGAACCCACCAAGCCGAAGCAGTTCATCATCTTCTTCGGCTTCGACCGCTGCGATATCACTACGGAGGCAGATCGCGTCCTGGCGGAAGCGACCGAAACGGCCAAATCTTCGGGGTCGGCTGCGGTTCGGATCGTGGGGCATACCGACACGTCGGGCTCGCCGGCCTACAATCAACGGTTGTCCGAATGTCGCTCCGGCGCGGCAAAATCCAATATGGTCGGCAAAGGAATCCCCGAGGGGGCGATCTCGACCTCCGGCAAGGGCGAAGGCGACCTGATGGTGCAAACGGGAGACGGCATCAAGGAGCCGCAGAACCGTCGCGCGACCATCGATCTCGAGTAGATTCGCTAGATAATTCCTCGCATTCCTAGTAGAGCGGGTTCCCAGCGATGGGGACCCGCTTTTGTTCGTGGCGGTTCTGCAACAGACGGTTGAGAACCTGCACGGTACGTATCATTAATAGCCTTCTTTCCCTGTACCCGTGGCCGAACCCTCTTGTAGTGTTTGATGAAGCCCTGACGGCAAGTCCGCGAAACTAGGGCTTAATTAGGGTTGCGTTGGGGGCATTTTCGCGCGACGCGGAAATCTTGGAGAGGGTGCAATGGGTTTTAAGAAACTTCTGGTGGGGACGGTCGCCGCGTCCGCGTTGCTCGCAGTAGCGACGACGGCAAATGCGGCCCCCGAGCGCCATGGTTGGTATACCAACTTTGAAGCCGGCTGGGTTCATGTGAACGACACCGGTCTGCCGGGCGTCGCAGGGTTCCAGGCAATCGAATACTCGTCGGGTTGGGGCGCGCTGGTCGGGTTCGGTCACTCGTTCGACAACAATCTCCGCCTCGAATTCGAAGGCGGCTATCGCAACAACGACGCCGACACCAACAACCTCGCTCCCGCGATCGATGGCGAGCTCACCGAATATACGGCGATGCTCAACATGGTCTACGACGCGCCGATCGCGTCGCGCTGGCTGTTGAACCTCGGCGCAGGCGCCGGTCTCGACATCGCGCGTTATGATGACAATCTTGCTCGCGAAGACACCGACACGCAGTTGGCCATTCAAGGCATCGTCGGCCTGACGCATCGTCTGTCGGACCATTGGGATGTGGCGGTTACGTACCGCTATCTCTGGGCCGAGGACATGGAATACACGATCGGTGGCGTGCGCTCGGAATTCGAAATTGCGAAGCACAACGTGATGCTTGGCTTCCGTTATGGCTATGACGATCCGCCGGCGCCCGTCGCCCCGGTCGTTGAAGCGCCGCCGGCAGCCCCGGCCCAACCGAAGCAGTTCATCATCTTCTTCGGCTTCAACAAGTGCAACATCACGGCGGAAGCCGATGCGGTGTTGAGCGAAGCGGCTTCGGCTGCGAAATCGTCGGGTTCGGCGTCGGTCCGCATCGTCGGCCACACGGATACGGTCGGTTCGTCGGCCTACAACCAGAAGCTCTCCGAGTGCCGCGCCGATGCCGCGAAGGCCAATCTGGTCGGCAAGGGCGTCTCGGATGGTGCGATCAGCACCTCGGGCAAGGGTGAAGCTGAGCTCATGGTTCAGACCGGTGACGGGGTGAAAGAGCCTCAGAACCGTCGCGCCACGGTCGACCTGCAGTAAGCAGCGACTCGACTAAGAGGGGACTACCGCAAGGGCGGGCCGGGGGGCCCGCCCTTCGCGTTTGGCGCGGTGTGGTTCGACTTATCGCGCCCAAGTTGAAAATGTTGTAGCATCGACACAACATATGGGACCGCGACCGCTACATATAGGGTCGAATTAACCTCTTATTAACCATTTCCCTTCATCGCTTGTAGACCACGCGACGGAGGGAGTTGGTTTTCATGAAGTTGAGAAGCTTATTGCTGGGTTCGGCGGTCGCGCTGGCCTCAGCGGGTGCGGCACACGCCGACGTTACGACGCCGACGGGCTGGTATATCAGCCTCGCCGGCGGCGCCAATTGGATCGAAGACGGCAATATCGATGAGTTCGAGACGGGCGTTCTCACGACTACGAACGAATTCAGCTGGGACACGGGGTACATCGTCTCCGGCGCCGTCGGCTATGACTTTGGACGCTGGCGCGTCGAGTTCGAGAATACCTATCGCCACAACGACGCCGACGGATTCATCGAATCCGGCACGGATCCCGAACTCTCGCCCGGGGCCGACGTTTGGGAACTCTCCCAAATGGTCAACGCCCTTTACGACTTTGAGATCAGCGGTCGCTTCACGGGGTCGGTCGGCGCCGGTATCGGCGGCAACCTCGTTGTGTTCACGCCTGATACGGCCGGAAACTTCGACGGCGGAGCCGCCGGCCTTGAGGTCGATGATTACGTGCTTGCGGGGCAGTTGATCGCTCAGGCGGCCTATGACCTGACGGAGCGCTGGAAGATCTATCTCGACTACCGCTACACGATCATGGAGGATCCGGAGCTCGACAGCCCGACAGATACGTTCGAGTTGTGGGAAATGGAAAAGACCGAGCATTCGGTGCTGGTCGGTTTCCGCTTCGACCTGCAACGCGACGGCGCACCGCCGCCGCCGAAGGCTGAAGAGCCGCCGCCGCCGAAGGCGCCGAAGCAGTTCATCGTGTTCTTCGGCTTCAACAAGTCGAATCTGACGCCGGAAGCGGCGCGCGTTGTGGCTGATGCCGCGGCGGCCGCGAAGGAATACGGCTCGGCGTCGATTGTGGTCGTCGGACACACCGATACGGTGGGCTCGCCGCGCTACAACAACGCACTGTCGATGCGTCGTTCGCAGGCGGTCAAAGACGGCCTGACAGCCAACGGCATCCCGGGCAATGCGATCTCGACCGCGGGCAAGGGCGAAAGCGAACTGATGGTTCAGACGGGCGACTCAGTGAAAGAACCGCAGAACCGTCGCGCGACCATCGACCTGAACTAATCGAACTCGAGTTTTACTGAGCGGACTAAGACTAACCTCCGTGTGGTGCAAAGGGCGGCTCAACAGCCGCCCTTTGTTTTTCGCCGCACTGGCGGTTGCGCACGGCACGCGATTTACACGGCCTTAAGCCTAATCTTGAGACAATACCGTCATTCGGATTCTTGTGCCGCGCCTTGCGGGGGAACAATGACGTTTCGAGCCATCCTACTCAGCGGAACAGCACTCATCGCTGCCGCGCCGGTCGCACTCTCGGGTGAACTGCGCGGTACCTATTTTGCGCTTGAGGGCGGTGCGAGTTGGGTGCAGAGCGAAAGTCTGCTTCGAAGCCTTGCGTTCACGACGGGCGCAACGACGTCGACCAATCTCCAGGGCGAGTTCGACACCGGTTGGGCGATCCTCGGCAGTGTCGGCTATGCATTCGACAACAATCTGCGCGCCGAGCTTGAGGTCGGCTATCGCGACAACGATCTCGACCAGCTCTTGACCATCGGGGGATCGCCCGTCAGTCCGACAGGCGATCTGACCGAGTTCACGTTGATGGCGAATATCCTCTATGACTTCCGCCTCGGCGACCGGCTGACGGCGTCGGTCGGGGCTGGTGTCGGTGCCGATCGCGCGAGCCTTGAGGTCGGCGCGTTCGGTCTTGACGACGACGACTGGGTGTTCGGCTTCCAGGGGCTGCTTGGTCTCAATTATGCGGTGGCCGAGCGTACGCAGCTCTTCGTGAACTATCGCTACCTTCGTGCGGACGCGCCGGAATACACCAATGTCGTCGCAGGGCCGGCAGCCGCTCAACAGCTGAACTTCCGGGGCGACTTGGACAAGCATGCCGTCACACTGGGCGTGCGCTTCGCGTTGGAGGATGAGGCGGTGCCTGTGCCGCCGCCTGCCCCGCCGCCGCCGCCGCCACCGGCGGCACCCGTTATTCCGCGCCAGTTCATCGTGTTTTTCGGCTTCGACAGCTACGACCTGACGGAAGAAGCACGGCGCGTCGTGGGCGATGCCGCCGATGCGGCGCGGCGCGTCGGCGCGGTTTCGATCGCCATCATCGGTCATACGGACAGTTCGGGATCGACAACCTACAATCGAGCTCTGTCTGAGCGCCGCGCAAAGGCCGTCCGGAGCGCGTTGGTGAAGGAAGGGTTCAACGCCAACAACATCGCAACAGCAGGGCATGGCGAGGACGAACTCATCGTGAGAACCGCGGACGGCGTGAAGGAACCGCAGAACCGCCGCGCGACGATCGACCTCGAATAGGAACGCATTCACTAGCGTGCGCGTGATTCGCCCGCGAATCAGCGAAATTCCGACAACCGACAGTCGAGCCGAGGTCGCGGCGACCGGCTCGCGTTTACGATTTGTTAAGGAATTCCGCGACTCCCAGCGCGTCCGAATCCGTGTGTTTGACTTCGCCCCCCATCGGAGGCACCCACGACTTAACTGGGTCTGGTCGGCGTTTGCGCATTTGCGACCAGCAAAAAAACAGAAAGGGGTGTCTCGTGAGTGTGAGATCGGCATTGCTTGGCACGGCGTTGGCCGTGGCGTTCGGCGGGGCGGCAGAGGCAGCCCAGATCAACGGCTGGTACGTGAGCCTTGAAGGCGGCGCGAACTGGATCGACGAGTGGAACCACGACTTCTTCACGACCCCGTCACAAGCGACAACCGACACAGGCTGGGCGGTTCTGGCGGGCGTCGGCTATGGCTGGAACGGTTGGCGGGTTGAGTTTGAAGGCGGCTATCGCGACAACGACGTCGACACCTACTCGATCACCGGCGTTCCACTCACGAGCGTGGTGGCGGACGTGTGGGAAGCCTCGTTCATGGCGAACGTCCTCTACGACATCGGCCTGACCGATAATCTGTCCGTGTCTCTGGGCGCGGGTGCCGGCGGCGACTTTGCCAACGTCAACTTCTCCCTTGGCGGGCCGAGTTTCGAGGACGACAATTGGAGCTTCGCGTATCAGGGCATTGCCGGCATCAACTACGCCGTCGGTCGCCAGACGTCGCTGTTCCTCAACTATCGCTATCTGCGCGTGGTTGACGCCGAGTTCGACTTCCGCCCATCGGCCGGCGTGTTTTTGACCAATGGCGACGACGTTGTGAAGCACACGGCGACGTTCGGCATTCGCTATGCGCTGCAGTCGCCTGCGGTGATGACGGACGTCGCGCCGACCGAGCCGCCGCCGGAGCCGATGGCGTCGTCGGCGCCGCGACAGTTCATCGTGTTCTTCGGGTTCAACAAATACAATCTGACG
>JAEUMM010000356.1 GCA_016792645.1 Alphaproteobacteria bacterium
CGGGTGCTTCAGCTTGCGCAGCGCCTTCGCCTCGATCTGGCGAATACGTTCGCGGGTGACCGAGAACTGCTGGCCCACTTCTTCGAGCGTGTGGTCGGTGTTCATGCCGATGCCGAAGCGCATGCGCAGCACGCGCTCTTCGCGCGGCGTGAGCGAGGCCAAGACCCGCGTCGTCGTCTCGCGCAGGTTCGACTGGATCGCCGCATCGATCGGCAACACCGCGTTGGTGTCCGGAATGAAATCGCCCAGATGCGAGTCTTCCTCGTCGCCGATCGGCGTTTCGAGCGAGATCGGCTCCTTCGCGATCTTCAACACCTTGCGCACCTTCTCCAAAGGCATCGCCAGCTTCTCGGCGAGTTCTTCGGGCGTAGGCTCCCGGCCGATTTCGTGCAGCATCTGGCGCGACGTGCGCACCAGCTTGTTGATCGTCTCGATCATGTGGACCGGAATGCGGATCGTGCGCGCCTGGTCGGCGATCGAACGCGTGATCGCCTGACGGATCCACCACGTCGCATAGGTCGAGAACTTATAACCGCGCCGGTACTCGAACTTATCGACGGCCTTCATCAGGCCGATATTGCCTTCCTGAATGAGATCCAGGAACTGCAAGCCGCGGTTCGTGTACTTCTTCGCGATCGAGATCACGAGGCGCAAGTTCGCCTCGACCATTTCCTTCTTGGCCTGCCGGGCTTCGCGTTCGCCCTTCTGCACCGTGCGCACGATGCGCTTGAACTCGGTGATCGGCTGCCGCATTTCCTGGGCCAGCGTCTGAATCTCGGTCCGCAGATCGCGCGCCTTATCGCGTTCGTCGCTGGCGAATTCCTTCCAGCCGCGGCGCGTCAAACGTCCGACGCGGCGGATCCAGTTCGGATCAAGCTCTTCGCCGTCGTATTCCTTCAAGAAATCCTCGCGCGCGACGCCGTGCGATTCCGCAAGGCGCAGCAAGCGCGACTCCAGCATCACGAGGCGCTTGTTGATCGAATACATCTGCTCGACCAACGCCTCGATGCGCGCGTTGTTCAGGCGCAAGCTCTTCACGAGATCGACCGTCTCGTTCTTCAGCTTCTTGAAGCGCCGGTCCTGGCTCGACGAAAGCTCCTCGGACGACATATGCGCTTCGACTTCGGCGTCCTGCAGCTTGCCCAGCTTCTTATAACGGCCGGCGATATCGTCGAACGTCTCGAGGATCTTCGGCTTCAGCGCCGCTTCCATCGCCGCCAGCGAGAGCGAACCCTCGTCGTCCTCACCCGTATCTTCTTCGACGCGCGACGGCGCTTCGACGTTGGTCACGTCGTCCGGATCGGCGGGACGCGGCTTCGGCTGAGACGCCGGCTGCACGACCCGCAGCACGGGCTTCGGCGGCTGATAGGGCTTGGGCGCCTGAGGCAGACCGGGCAGCGGCTGACCGGCGCCGTCGACGGGCACGACGCCGCCTTCGGCCGCCATGGCTTTGGCTTCCGGTCCGCCGCCGTAGGTCGCTTCAAGATCGATGATGTCGCGAAGCAGAATCTTGCCTTCGTTCAGCTCGTCGCGCCACACCATGATGGCTTCGAACGTCAGCGGGCTTTCGCACAAAGCGCCGATCATCAGCTCGCGGCCGGCCTCGATGCGCTTGGCGATCGCGATTTCGCCCTCGCGCGACAGCAGCTCGACCGAACCCATCTCGCGCAGATACATGCGCACGGGATCGTCGGTGCGTTCGGTCTCTTCGGTCTCGACCTTCGTGATCTGCGCTTCTTCGCGCTGCAGAGCGACGGCCCCGCCCTCGCCTTCTTCTTCTTTCTCTTCGGACTCGACGACGTTGATGCCCATATCGGACAGCATCGACATCGTGTCTTCGATCTGCTCCGACGACACGCGCTCCGACGGCAGCACTTTGTTCAACTCGTCCAGCGTGACGAAGCCGCGCGTCTTCGCGCGCGTGATCATCTTCTTCACCGCCGCATCGGTGAGATCGAGAAGCGGATCGCCTCTCTCCTCGCGTTCGCCCTCGCCGTCCGCCTTAGACTTCGCGCTAGCGCCTTTGCCCGCCTGCTGAAGCGGACGTTGCGCCGGTTTCGCTGCGGCGGCCGTCACGGGGGGTTTTGCCATCGGTTTACCGGTCGGGGTTACTTGAGTTGCGGAATTTGCTGCACCGTTGGCGCCTGTTGAAACTGACGCTTTCGCGGGCTTCGGTTTCGGCGGCGGCAACGGCTTGATCATGGACTTCAGGATCGACCTCAGATCCTGGGGCTTCGGCTTCGGCTCGGGTTTCGCAGCAGCAGACTTCGCCGCGGGTTTCGCCGCAGCTTTCTTCTCAACCTTGGAGGGGGCGGCGGATTTGGATCCTTGGCCCTTGCGATCTTTCGTCGTCTGCTTGTTCGTCACGGCGTCGTCGTCTGCTCAAAAATGAAAAAACACCGAAGATGTAACGCTCTGCCTGAGCGGCAAGAGCATTCGGAACCTTCAGAATGCGTCCGGCGGACCAGCTTCCGCCCCTATGATTGAATTAAGCTCCTCGGCGATAGCGCGCAGCCGCGCGACGTTGTCTTCCGTCGCCTCACGCTTCAGCGCTTCGGCGGCCTGCGCATGCTCACTCTCAAGCTCAGTCAACTTGCGGTGGCGGGCCAATACGTGCTGGAACTCGCGCAACACCTCGTGATGTGGTGTCTCGCGCCGAGTCATAGCCATCGCTCTGAGCATCGGCCGCCGCTCCAACCGCTCGCAAATATCCGCGGCCCCGTTGAGCCTGAGGTGGTCGCGAAGGCCTTGACTGTCAAGGGTTTGTCCCGAGGAGGCCGCATGTAGAAGTTCGCGTCTCAGTTTGTCAAGGATAGGCTCTGCAATCGGCATAGAGGCGAACTGCTCCGCGAACTCTTCAATCAGGAAGGGATGCGTTAACCCAGCGAGCAATAAAGCCTCTTCCCCGGCCGCCCCGGCCTTCAACGGTTCTGTGGATCGGACCGACCCACGCCCTGCAACCGATCGCCGCAGAGCCTCCGACACCGGTGGGGTCCAGGTCGGCCGGCCGTTGATTTTGTCCTGCGGCCCCGGCCTGAAAGACGCACGCGGTGCGTATCCAGGCCCTCCACGCGACCACCCGCCCCCACCCTGGCGCCGCTGGCCGTCATAGCCCCCGCGCCGGTCGCCGCCGCTCCCGGCCGGCTGGAACAGTTCCTTGAGCCGCTGCCCCATCGCGGTCCGATAGTGCTCCCGAACCTTGGGCTCCCGGATCTCGCCGACATGGCGCATCAGATTGGCCTCAGCCCCCGCCCGCCGCTCCGGCGTCGCGAGGTCAGCCTCGGCGATCTCCCGCCGCCAAAGCATATCGGCCAGGCCGACAGCCTCATCCAAGACGGTCTGCATTGCCGCGGCCCCCTGTGCACGAATGAGATCGTCCGGGTCCTGACCACCCGGCAGCAACGCAAACCGCAAAGACTGGCCTGGCTCCAACAACGGCAAAGCCAAGTCGATTCCGCGCTGCGCCGCCTTGATCCCGGCAGCATCGCCGTCGAAACACAGCACCGGCTCCGGTGCGATCCGCCACATCATCTCCAGATGCTCTTCGGTGAGCGCGGTGCCGAGCGGCGCAACCGCCCCATGGAACCCGGCCGCCACCAGCGCGATCACGTCGACATAACCTTCGACCGCAATCAGCATCGCCCCCTGCGACGCCGCCTTGCGCGCCGCGCCGAGATTGAAGAGCACCGTGCTCTTCTTGAAGAGCGGCGTCTCCGGCGAGTTCAAATATTTCGGCTTGCCGTCCGGATCGAGCGTCCGCCCGCCGAACGCGATCACCCGCCCCCGCCCATCCGCGATCGGAAAGATCACCCGCCCGCGAAACCGGTCGTAAGGCGCACCGCCATCGTCAGGCGCAATGAGAAGACCGGCCTCGACCATGTCCTCGACCAAAACGCCCTTCGAAATCAGATGCTCTTTCAAAGCCGAGCGCGAGTCCGGCGCAAACCCCAACCGGAACGGCTCGACCGAAGGCCCAACCAACTGCCGCCCATCGAGATACGCACGCGCCTTCGCGCCGCGCGAACCCTTCAACTCGCTCTCGAAGAAAAGCGACGCCAACTCCATCACATCATAAAGCGACCGCCGCGACTTCTCCCGCGCATCGTCACGCTCATCGCGCGCCGGCAACGGCATCCCGACGGAAGACGCCAACTGCTCAACCGCCTCAGGAAACGAAAGCCCCTCCGTCTCCATCACAAACGTAATGGCGTCGCCGTGAACCCCGCACCCAAAGCAATGATAAAACCCCTTGTCCGCATTCACATTGAACGAAGGCGTCTTCTCGCTATGAAACGGACAAAGCCCCAGATGATTGCGCCCACGCCGAACAAGCTTCACCTTCCGCCCGACCACATCCGTGATCGAAACCCGGTCGCGAAGCTCCTCAACAAACCGTGGACTAAACCGCATCTCGCTCCATCGTAACTCCCCTCGCCCGCCCTTGGGCGGGAGAGGGGCCGGGGGTGAGGGTGGGCGCTCAACAAGCGCAGCGCACGTCACACCAGCCAACAAAAATCTCACACAAAGAAACAAAGACACAAAGGCGTGCCGCGGGCGCGCAACAAGAAACACATCACCAGAGCCGCCGAATACGCTCCCTTCGTTCCTTTGTTTCTTTGTTTCTTTGTGTGAGAAATCTTCCTCTTTTCAAACGCTCAACGCGCGTCCGCCCTCACCCCCAGCCCCTCTCCCGCAAACGGGCGAGGGGAGAAGAGCGCGCGCTCCAAATCAAGCCGGCGGCGAAAGCATCTCCTTCACCACCGCGTTCGCCTTCGAAAAATCCATCTTGCCGGCGAACTTGGTTTTGAGCTCGGCCATCACCTTGCCCATATCCTTCACCGACGAAGCGCCCGTCGCCGCCACCGCAGCCGAAACCGCCGCGCGCACGTCGTCCGCGCTCATCTGCGCCGGCAGATAGGCCTCGATGATCGCCTTCTCCTCACGCTCCTGCGTGGCAAGCTCCGTCCGCCCCGCCTTATCGAACGCCTCGATGGAATCGTTCCGCTGCTTGATCATCTTCTGCAGCAGACCCAGGATCTCCTCGTCGTTGGCCTTCTCGCGGCCCAACCCGCGCGCCTCGATGTCTTTGTCCTTCAGCGCCGAAATGATCAGGCGCACGGTGCCGACGCGCCGTTGATCCTTGGCCAGCATCGCTTCCTTCAAGGCCGCGGTGAACTTGTCCCTGAGCATGTGTCGTAAATTCCTCCGTGTAGCCTCAGCATACAGCGCCGTCAGAGTTGCTGCCTAACCCTTTGGCGGGGAAAGCGCTTCCCGCCTGGGGACAGCGACGTTCGGTTTCCTTGACGGGGCTTGCGTTTGGCCCCATATGGACCCCCGAATTTGCGGGCGCGCACGGCCAAACACCCGCAAAAACGCGAGCACCATGACAGAGACTGCCACAAGCCCCCGCGAGCAGGGCCACGCGCCCACGCGGAGACGAATCACGGGCGTGCTCGTCCTCGCCGATGGAACCGTTTTTGAAGGCGCGGGCCTTGGCGCGAGCGGAAAAGCCGTCGGCGAAGTCTGCTTCAACACCGCCATGACCGGCTATCAGGAGATCCTGACGGATCCCTCCTACGCCGCCCAAATCATCTGCTTCACCTTCCCCCACATCGGTAACGTCGGCACCAACGCGGAAGACATCGAGACCGTCACCCCCGCCGCGCGCGGTCTGATCGTGAAGGCCTCGATCACCGAACCGTCGAACTACCGCAACGCCCAGGCGCTCGACATCTGGTTGAAGCGCCACAACATGGTGGCCTTAAGCGGCATCGACACCCGCCGCCTCACGCGCCTCATCCGCGAAAACGGCATGCCCAACGGCGTCATCGCCCACGACCCGACGGGCTCGTTCGACATCGACGCACTGAAGAAGGAAGCGGCGAAATGGCCCGGCCTCGAAGGCATGGACCTCGCCAAAGACGTCACCGCGCGCCAGCAATGGACGCTCGACGAAACCCGCTGGATGTGGGGCCAAGGCTACAGCGCGAAAGCCGAACCACGCTTCAACGTCGTCGTCATCGACTACGGCGTCAAACGCAACATCCTGCGCTCGCTCGCCACAATCGGCGCACGCCTCACCGTCGTGCCCGCCGACACCAGCTACGAAACGATCGCCCGCCTCAAACCCGACGGCGTCGTTCTGTCGAACGGTCCCGGCGACCCGGCAGCGACAGGCGAATACGCAGGGCCCGTGATCCGCAAACTGGTGGACTCAGGCCTGCCGGTGTTCGGCATCTGCCTCGGCCACCAAATGCTGGCGCTCGCCCTCGGCGCGAAGACGAAGAAAATGCGCCAAGGCCACCACGGCGCAAACCACCCTGTGAAAGACGTCACGACCGGCAAGGTCGAGATCGTCTCGATGAACCACGGCTTCACCGTCGACACGACAACGCTCCCCCGCGGCGTCAAAGAAACCCACATCTCCCTCTTCGACGGCACCAACTGCGGCCT
>JAEUMM010000360.1 GCA_016792645.1 Alphaproteobacteria bacterium
CGCCGCCGCTTCGAGCATGTAACGCAGCGTCGTAATGAAGGTGTAGATGCGGCAGCCGAGATCCTGCAGATCGACGAGGACGACGTCGAACGTGTCCATCATGGCGTCGGTCGGTTTGCGGACCTGGCCGTAGAGGCTGAAGACCGGGATGCTGTGAATGGGGTCGTTGAAGTCGGGCGACTCGACCATGTTGTCTTGCTTGTCGCCGCGCAGGCCGTGTTGCGGACCGAACGCCGCGGTGAGTTTGACGTCGCCGATTGCCGCGAGCGCGTCTAGCGAATGCGCTAGATCCTGCGTGACCGACGCGGGGTGCGCGACGAGAGCTACGCGTTTGCCTTTCAGCGGCGCGCGAAGCGTGGGCTCGGCGAGGAGGCGGTCGATGCCGAATTTCATTTGGGGGTCTCGTTGGCGAGGTCGAGGGCGAAGCCGACCGCGTGGTGGAAGTCCGGTTTGCCCGGCGGATGGGCGAGCGCCCAGTAGGACTTGCGGCCGTTTGTTTCTTCGATGACGGCGGAGATGGCTAGGCGCGTTGCGTTCCGAAGGTTCGGCACTTCGAGCGATGCCCTGAGTTCGAACGTGCCGGCATGCGATTGCGCGTCGATGCGCGGCGCGGCAATTTCCGTCGCGGGCATCATGCCTTCGCGGTAGCCGGTGAACCGATACGCGGCCCATTGCGTCGAAGGCGCGAAGTTGAACTCGCGATACGCGGTGTGCGGCGGTTCTTGGACGAAGAGCTCGAAGCAGGTGGTGCGCCAGAGTTCGTCTTTGCGCTCGGGCCGCGCCGGCGGCGCGAGCAAGAGGTCGGCGACCTTTCCAACGGCGATGTAGCGCAGACGCAGTTCGGTCTCCCCTACGCGTTCGACTTCGACGTCGACGCGTTTGATCGCGTCGCAGGTCGAGTCGGGATGTAGTCTCAAAGGGTGACGCATGGTGGGGGCGCTTGGATTCGGCGGATTCGTACCCTGCCCGGCTTGCGGCACCAACGACTTTGTTTCCTTCAGTCCCAGAGCCCTAAGAGTTGCGCGCAGCGAAGACCCTTTGAACCGTCGTAATCGGCGGTGCGGTAGATCGTGCGCTCGCACGAGGCGCGCGTGCGTTCGCGATCGTTGAGGGATGCTTCGCTTGCCTTGTGCGCGCACGCTGTCAGCAGCAGGGGCGCGATGACGAGCGCAGCGGCAATTCGGTTTCGCATGAGTGGTCCTCACCGGGGGTCGGCTGATCGGACGCCAGTTGCTGTGCGGTGTCCACCGCCCCCGCCATGAATGCCCCCTGTGCGCACGCGGTGCAGTTGCAGCCTTAACCACGGTTTTGCGGTGACGGTGTATCCGGCGCGTATCGGAGGCGCGCCCGGCGTGGTGCTACGTTGCGGTCGAGCTGGGGGGCTCGCGGTAATGGGGATGCGTTCTTGGCGCGCGGCGGTGGTTGTTGTCGCGGTGAGTGTTTGCGCCGACGCTTTGGCTGACGAGCGCACGCCGCCAGCGGCGGACGCGACGATTTTCGAAACGTCGGTGCGGTATCGCTTTGCGTGGACCGAGATTGCTTTTCGGCGCGACGTGCCAAAGGGTTGGGACGAAATTTCCGGGCCCGAGGCGCGGATCGGGGTCCGCGTCGTCTCGGGCATGTTCGAGGGGAAGCTGGAGGTCGGCGTGATCTCGGAACACTTCGACACGTTCAGTGCGGTCGACGCCGACGTTTTTCGTGGCGACGCGCAACTTGGGCTCAATTTGGGGGCGTGGTCGGCGCTCGCCGAGTGGAAGGGGCGCGACGTGTTCGAGCCCGGGTTCGGCGAGTTTATCACCGGCCTCAATACCTATGATCTGCGTGTGCGGCGGCGGCTGACGCTCGATCTTGTCGATGGTGGACCAGCGGCGCTGGTGCAGGCGTCGGTCGCGGGCGGGTGGATCGCGGCCTCGCCGCATTTTCATGCGCGCAATTTCGGCGAGATCGAAGTCGAGGCGGTGCAGCCGTTCGGCGGGGGCTTTGCGCTGATGGTGGCGCCAAAATTCGTGTACGAGGATTTCGACGACTATCCACGCGATCGCGACGACGCGGTGATGAGCGTGAGGATCGCGCCGATGTACAATTTCGGCGACGGATTGACGTTCAGCCTGGAAGGCCAGGCGGTCGTTGCCTTTTCGACTCTGTCGAACAAGACCGGTGAGACGTGGGCGGTGACGCCGATCTTACGGTATCAGCACGCGCTCTAAACGCGCACCATGCGCTTGCCGATGTTGTCGCCGGCGAGGAGGCCGATGAGGGCTTGGGGGGTGTTTTCGATGCCGTCGATGATGTCTTCGGGGACTTTGAGCTTGCCGCTCTTGACCCAGGATTCGAGTTCGGCCAGCGCCTTTTCGCGTTCGTCGTTGTAGTCCATGACGATGAAGCCTTGCATCGTGATGCGCTTCGTCACCAGGAGGCCCGGAATGCCGCGTGGGCCGTGGCGGGGGGCTGTGCCGTCGTATTGCGAGACTGCGCCGCAGCAGGCGACGCGGCCGTGTTGGTTCATGCGGAAGAGGCAGGCCTCTAAAATATCGCCGCCGACGTTGTCGAAATAGACGTCGATGCCTTTGGGGGCGGCCTCTTTCAGGGCGTTGCCGACGGCTTGGGCTTTGTAGTCGATGGCGGCGTCGAAGCCGAGTTCGCGCTTCAGCCAGGCGCATTTGTTTTCGCCGCCGGCGATGCCGACGACGCGGCAGCCTTTGAGCTTGGCGATTTGACCGACGAACGTGCCGACGGATCCGGCGGCCGCGGAGACG
>JAEUMM010000367.1 GCA_016792645.1 Alphaproteobacteria bacterium
CCGGTACCGCCGCCTGGCGACCAAGGCGAAGTAACCGACGGACCGCGGAACACAGCGACGTTGTTGTTCGTGCCGGAGGCCACATAGCGTTTGTTCTCGCCAGTGAAGATCCATTCGCCCTCGACGTACCAACCCGAGAACTCCGGATCCGCTCCGGCGACCGCCGAGTTATCGCGATCCACGGACCAGCGGTAGTATTCGCCAGCGAGGTAGAAGTTCTCGAAGTTCATGCCCGCTTCAAAGCCGTACAACGTGCCGCCGGTGGCCGGGATCGCGCCCGTACCAACGAAGCGTTCGCCACTGACGCGGACTTCCGGACGTTCCTGGAATGTAAGGGTCCGATCCGCACCCGGAACGACACCTTGGAGCGACAAGATCTGCGCACCGCTCGCGCCGATTTGCACGTTCGACACACCGTCTGACCACAGGCGGTAGGCAAGGCGGCCGAGGACTTGCGTTCCTTCGTCGTCGACACTGTTGCCGGCCGAGTTGGTGTGTGTGCCCGACGGGGCGCCACCGAGGTTCGTCGTACGAGCGCCCGTAAAGGCGCCCGAGATCATGAAGTTGTCACCCTGCCAAAGCGCGTTCTCAAGCTGATACGTCGCTTCGATGCCGCGACGGGAATTGTCGCCGCCGAAGGGGCCGACCACCGTCGTGATAACGGCGGCGCGTTCCATGGTCGTCAGTTCGGCAGACGAGGTCGCGTCGTACATCGTCATGATCGGCTGGAGGGCGCCGGCGTGGATGCGCAGGCCCGGGATGCCGACATAACCGACGCGGGCGATGTTGATGGCGCCGTTACCTTCAACGTCGGTGCCGCCGAAGTCGAAGCGGATCTCGTAGATGAAGTCGCGGAAGAACTTGCCTTCGACGCCGAAGCGCACGCGGCGGAACACCGCGCCCGAACCCAGGTCGCAAAGGGCGTTGGTCGCGGCGCATGAACCGACCGCGCCGTAGCCGGCGCCAAAGTCGGATTGGTCTTGGTCGTAGAGCGCCCAGTCGAGCTGCACGCGGCCGCGCAGCGACATCTCGAAGCGGCCGTCGCCGGAGCGGATCGTCGGGCGGCCGTCGGCGAAGGTCCACTGCACCGCGTTCTGCGTTTCCTCGACCTTGTTGAGGCGCGAACCGGTCTGGATCTTGTCGTCTTCGGCTTCGCGCTCAAGGCGGTCGAGACGCGCCTTCAATTCCTGAATTTCTTGGTCGCGCGAATCTTCTTTGGATTTGCCACCGGCGTAGGCCGGCGCGGTCAACATCGCGGCGGCCACGATTGCCGTGGTCGCGAGCCAAAACGTCTTCGTCATTAGAACTCACCCCTGTGTTTTACGAACGAGGGAGGCTTTCTTCCTCCCGGTCCCCATCGCGGCCGGATAGTCGCCGGGCTCCATGACAGGTCTGTGACACCTTCACGACAGCCCGGTGTTTCGGCTCGGGACGTTGCGTCTGCGCTACACGGTGCGTGTAACGTGGCGCGAATGCGCTTTGGGGTAGTGAGTGCGCTGTGGCTACGGTGTGACACTGGTGCGGCCCTTTGTTCCGTAGCGTTTGATCGCGTCCGACAACTGCGGGGCGATTAGTCGTGAACCTCCACCTGATGTCGCCAGAAAATGTGGATCGGCTGGGATGCGGTGCGACGTCCGGCAAAGGCCAAATAAGCGGCGTAAAGCGTGACGGCCGCAGAGCCATAGTTATGGACAGATTGCCACATGCCGCAGGGCAGGACCGTCGCCCAAAGGCCGTACCCTGTGCCGGCTACGCCTAAGATTGCACCCCATACGCCGCGCGAGCGGTACCAAGGCTTCGTCCAAACGAGTCTGCTCATGTTCGTGGCCTCCCTGCCGCGATGAGCGGAGAGATGGGCAGCGAACATGACGGTGAGATGGCAATGCCGGAGCGTCGGAGAAGTGGCGCGCCCTAGGGGAGTCGAACCCCTCTTGCAAGATTGAAAATCTTGAGTCCTAACCGATAGACGAAGGGCGCTTTTCGGCGGGACGCCGCCATTTAGCGGGACCCGAGGAGGGCGCTTCATATAGCGCGAAAGGGCGGGTGGCAAGTCCCGGGTGGGGCGGCCTTTGGACCCTAGCCGAAGCGGCCGGTCAGGTAGTCTTCCGTGCGCTTGGCCTGGGGGTTTTCGAACATCGACTTGGTGTCGCCGTACTCGATCACCCGGCCCAGGTACATGAAGGCGGTGTTGTCGGAGACGCGGGCCGCCTGCTGCATGTTGTGGGTCACGATGATGATCGTGTAGCGGCCTTTCAGTTCGTCGATCAGTTCCTCGATCTTCGCGGTGGCGATGGGGTCGAGCGCCGAGCACGGCTCGTCCATCAGTAGGACTTCCGGGTTGCCGGCGATGGCGCGCGCGATGCACAGACGCTGCTGCTGACCGCCCGAGAGGCCAAGCGCGCTTTCGTTGAGGCGGTTTTTGACTTCGTCCCACAAGGCCGCGCCGCGCAGAGCGCCTTCGGCCGCTTCCTTCAGAAGCTTCCGGTTGGTCACGCCGTCGACGCGCAACGGATAGATCACGTTCTCGGTGATCGACATTGGGAAGGGGTTCGGTTTCTGGAACACCATGCCCATGCGTTTGCGCAGCGCGATCACGTCGATGGTGGCGCCGTAGATCGGTTCGCCTTCCAGCGTCATCTGACCGGTCGTGCGCAAGCCGTCGATGAGATCGTTCATGCGGTTCATCGAGCGTAGCAACGTCGACTTGCCGCAGCCCGACGGGCCGATCAAAGCGGTGCAAACGCCCTTCTGGAAATCGAGCGAGTTGTTCCACAGCGCACGCGTTTGTCCGTACCACAGGCTGAAGTCTTCGACCTTCAGGCTGATGCCCTGTTCGCCTTGCTTGACGTGATAGGCGGTCGGTGGGAATTCGGCCGATTGCTCCGCTGCCTTGGTTGTCTTGGTCGCCGCCATTGCCATAACCCCTAGAACTGACCGACTTGATACGCCCGCTTGAGGCGAGTGCGCACGTAGATTGCGAAAGCGTTCAGCATCAGCACGATGCTGATCAACAACAGCGTCGTGACGAACACCATCGGCCTGCCGGCCTCGGAATTACGGGACTGGAAGCCGGTGTCGTAGATGTGGAAGCCCAAGTGCATGAAGCTGCGTTCGAAGTGAACGAAGGGCGCGGTCAGGTCGATCGGAAGTTCGGGCGCGAGTTTCACCACGCCCACGATCATCAGCGGCGCGACTTCGCCGGCGCCGCGCGCCATGGCCAGGATGAGGCCGGTCATGATGCCGGGGGCGGCGCGCGGCAGCACGATGCGCGCGATCGTCTGCCACTTCGATGCGCCGCACGCCAATGAGCCCTCGCGCATCGAGCGCGGCACGGCGGCGAGCGCCTCTTCGGTGGCGACGATCACGACGGGGACTGTCAGCAGCGCGAGGGTGAGCGAGGCCCACAACATGCCACCGGTGCCGAAAGTGGGGTTGGGAAGCTTCTCGGCGAAGAACAGTTGGTCGACCGAGCCGCCGACGATGTAGCAGAAGAAGCCCAGGCCGAAGACGCCGTAGACGATGGACGGGACGCCGGCCAGGTTGTTGACGCAGATGCGGATGAACGAGACGAACGCGCCTTGCGTCGCGTACTCGCGCAGATAGAGCGCAGTGATCACGCCGAACGGCGCCACCGCCAAGCTCAACAGGACCATCATCGTGAGCGTGCCGACGATCGCCGGCAGGACGCCGCCTTCGGTGTTGGCTTCGCGCGGTTGGGCGGTGATGAACTCAAGCCAGCGCGAGCCGTAGATGGACCATTTGTCGGCGCTCGTGAGATCGTTCGCCGGGTAGAACCGCACCAAACGCGACAGCGGCAGCGTTTTTGTCTGGCTATCGACGGCTTCGAGCGTGACGGTCACGGCCTCATCGGCTTGACGCAGCGCCGTTACCTTCTGCTCAAGCACCTTGTACTGGGCTTCGAGCTTTGCGGTTTCTTTAGCGGCTTCGGCCTTTGCAGCTTCCGCGCCTGCCGTGCCAGGGCCGTATTCGAGTTCGGCGCGGCGGACGCCCAGTCGAATGTCGTCGATCTGGTGATTGATCTCTGAGATTTCGACTTTCTCAAGCTGCTCGATTTCGGTGCGGCGCACTTCGGCGGCCGCATGAGCGGTCCGAAGTTGGGCGAGCGTCGGCGTCGGTTGTTTGCTGCCTGCGACGTCGAGTTCCTTCACGCGGCCTACGAACGGACCCCATTCTAGACGCTCGATGAAGTACATGTCCTTCGGATAGACCGTCGACTTCACGTCAAAGGACGGGATCCAGACGAAGTCCTCGCCGAAGAGATCATAGTTGCCGACGCGGTAGAGCGTGCGCTCAACGATGCCAAGGTCGGCGGTGATTTTCGCGCGGGCCTCCGGCGACGCAGACGCAAGCTGCTCGTCTCTTGGTTTGTAGGTTTCGGAGCGAAATGCCTCACCCGCGATGATCTTGTCTTGCGTGGTCGTGATGACGGCGATGGGCTGGGGCCAGAACGTCAACGCGCCGACGTAGATCACGAAGCCGAGGAATCCGGTGATCATCGCGAGGCCGGCAACCAGCGCCGCGCCCATGATCCACACGAAGGGTTCGCCGCGCGCGGCCAGGTCGCTGCGCGCGACGCGACGCACCGGAACGGGGAGCGCCGGCGATTCTGTGGTCGCTGTCGTGATAACGGTGCCGCTCATGGTGTGGTCCCCCGCGCTCTCAAAGTTGCGCCGCGCGCTTGCGATAGCGCTGACGGACCAGTTCGGCGACCGTGTTGATGACGAACGTCATGACGAACAGCACCAACGCACAGAGGAAGAGCGTTCGGTAGAGTGTGGAATCTCGCACCGCTTCGGGCAGTTCAACGTTGATGTTGGCGGACAGGGTGCGGAGGCCGTTGAAGATGTTGACGTCCATGATCGGTGTGTTGCCGGTCGCCATGACGACGATCATGGTCTCGCCCACGGCGCGGCCGAGGCCGATCATGATGGCCGAGAAGATGCCGGACGCCGCCGTCGGCAGTACGATCCAGCTTGTCGTTTGCCACCTGGATGCGCCGCACGCGAGCGAGCCTGAGCGCAGGTAGGACGGCACCGCGTTCAGCGCGTCTTCCGAGATCGTGTAGATGATCGGGATTTCGGCAAAGGCGATGGCGAAGGCGACGACCAGCGCGTTGCGTTGAACGTAAGTGTCGATCAGTCCGCCGCGGGCGTCATAGCCGATCTGGTTCAGCAGGATCGAAAGACCCCATGCCAGGCCGATCGACAGGGCCAGGATGACGAACCAGCCGAACAGCTCTCTGGCGGCGGCCAGGAATTTCGGCAGTTCGCGCAGGTTCAGGCGGTAGACCGCGTTGTAGATCGGCCGCGTTGCGAAGAACACCAGCGCGAAGGATGCAGGGATCAGGATCAGGAACAAGAACGGCTGCGCCGAGCCCTCGCCCGAGGTCCATTTCTTGAAGTCGCCGGCGAAGAACGTCGCTTCGACGAGGGGACCGGCTTCGCGGCTGAGCCAAACGGCGGCCAGAATCGCCAGGAAGTAGGCGATCAGTTTCGGCACGCCGTCCAACAGGTTCGAGACCGGTTGAGGCAGCAGCTGCCAGAGAAAGGACATCGTGATCAGCGTCAACGGTATGACGCCGAAGGCTATGACGATGGCGGCGATCCAGTTCTCGACAATGGGCGAGAGAACGAGCGCCGCCACGAAGCCGACGACGACCGAGGGCAGCGTCGCCATCAACTCCATCGTCGGCTTGACGACGGCGCGGGTGCGCGGCGACAGGAATTCGGACGTGTAGATCGCAGCCATGAGCGCGATCGGGATCGCGAGCATCAGCGAATAGATCGCGGCCTTGAACGTGCCGAAGATGAGCGGGATCAGCGACAGTTTCGGTTCGACGGCGTCGGTGCCGGCCGTGGACTGCCAGACATAGACGGGTTCGCTGTAACCTTCGTACCAGGTCTTGCCGAAGACCGACTGCAGCGTCGTTTCGGGATGCGGGATGTTCACTTTCCAAAGCAGCGCTTCGCCGTTCTTGCCGATGGCGAGAACGCCGTCGTCCTTCGGGCCGAAGACGGTCGCCTGAAGGCCGTTGCTGTCGGGCGTGCCGGGAAGTTCAAGCAGCGTGCGTTCCGTCGTGCCGTGCCGGATCCAGACGTTGCCCTTCGCGTCCGTCGTCGTGAACATGCGCGTGCGTTGGCTGACGCGGATGTCGGTGATGGCGGCGGGCTGCTTGACGAAGTCGGCGTGGACTTTCGTCATAACGATGCCGTCGGTGGTCGCCTTCGACTTTCGATCGACGCCGAACCAGATCGAGATCGATCCATCCGAGCCGCCGACGACGATCGAGTTCTCGGCGTTGAGGTAGGTCAGCGCCGTCATCTCGACGTTCGCGCCCGGCTCGACGTCGATTGTTTCGGCCAGCTGCGGGTTGGCGAAATTCCGAGTGTTGTAGCGGTAGATCGTGCCGTCGCGGGTGGCGACCAGCACGCGATCGCCGGGCGTGTTCAGCAGAATTTTTGTGACGTCGGCGGGATTGGCCGTGAGAGGAATTTCCGCGTTCGTGATCTGCGTCGCGCCTTCACCGGTCATCATGTTGAGTTCGGTGTAGGCTTGCGTCAGTCGCAGTTTGCCGGCGGCGTCGAGGGTGACGAAGGTCTTGAGCGGACGTTCCGCGGTGCCGCCCAGGCGATAGTCGGCCTTCAGGATCGCGACGCCGGGTTCGGCTATTTGGACCGGCGCGTCGAGTGTGGTCGTGACGTTCGTCTTGCGAAATTGCCCGGGGATTTTCGAGTACACGTCGTTGCCGTCGGTGGCGTCGCGCTCATCGAGTTTGCGCAAGCTGGGCGGAAGTTGGTTTGCGGCGATCACAGTGGCGTGGAGATT
>JAEUMM010000399.1 GCA_016792645.1 Alphaproteobacteria bacterium
GCGCCGAGATCTTGATAGCCGGCGGCGACGAGGCTTGAGAGACCGGCGAGGCTCATGAGCGCGATCGCGATTGCCGCCATGGCCGCGACGGTCGCGAAATAGACGACGGTCGTGAGCGTGCGGCCGTGCGTAAGGGCGAGCGTGTGGCGGAGCGGTGCGTCTTCGGTTGCGGCGAGCGCCGGCCACGGCGCGATGCGGATGATGAGCGCGAAGGTTGCGATGACGAGAGCGGCCCAGAGCGCGTAGTTCAACGGCGGCATCTCGAAGATCGGCAATTCGCCGGGGAAGGCGAACATCGACAGGACCCAGGGGCCCAGTTCGGCGTACGGTTTGGTGACGCTGATAATCGTGTCGGCGTTGATCTCCGGCCAGGTGAGCTGGGCTGCGTATTGGCCGGCGATGAGGGCGATCATGAGGGCGTAGGCGATGACGCCCATGGCGAAGTAGGCGCGTTCGTGTGGGCCGAACGCGAAGGCGAAGAATTCCCCGCGCCGGCGCTCGCCCTTGACGATGAAGCGGTGCACGGCGACGGCGGCGGCCGACAGCGCGATGAGCTGCAGCGTCAGAAAGATGAGGACGCCGTCTAAGGTCTGCTGCAGCGGGAGAAGGAAAATGCCGTTTGCGGCGGCAGGGTTTTCGCGTGATTCGATGAGTGCGATTTCGATGAGGCTGTTCCAGTGGGTCCAGTAGTAGGACGTGGCGGCGAGCAGCGCCAACGGGAACCACGTGAGGCGTAGAAGGGTCGGCAGATTCAGGATCCAGAATCGGATCGCCGCTCCCGCGCCGGCTATCGCACGCCACACAACCACTGAAGCCCCCAACTTGCGCCAAGACGCGCGCCCGTCTTTATGCGGACGCGCGCGCGGGCAGGCAAGCTGGAAACGGCGGTGCGGGGTTATTGTGGCGCGGCGGCGGCCGACTTAGAGGGCGGCATCGTTACGGCAAGGAACGGAGCGGGCGCCGTTGCGTCGGGGCCGGTCGGCGGCGGCGCTTCGCGGCGCACGGGTTTCAGCGTGCGCAGGTACGCCACGATGGCGTAGGCGTCGTCGTCGCTGAGGCTTGCGAAGCTGCGCCACGGCATGTTCGGGGACAGGATGCGGCCGTCAGGGCGTTCGCCGGTGCGGATCGCTTTCACGATCTCGTCGTCGCTCCAGTTGCCGAGGCCGGTTTCTTTGTCGGGCGTCAGGTTGCGGCCGTAGAAGTAACCGAGGTTCGGGATGAAGAATCCGACGTCGCTGCCTGCGAATTTCTGGGTCTCGTCGGGTTTGCCGAAGAAGAATCCGGGCGTGTGGCAGTCGCCGCAGACCATGACGGTCGTGAGGTAATCGCCGCGTTTGACCTGATCGTGCTTGGACGGTTTGGCTTCGCTATCGCAGGCGGCGAGCGCGAGGGTCAGACCGGCCGCGACCAGGATTTGTTTGACGGGGTTGGAGGTGGGCATTGGAGCCTCTTTGTTGAGGCGTGAGATTTGGGAATGCGGGGCGGGCTTGTTCCAGAGGGGCACGGAACTTAACCGGACAGGGGTGTGACCAGCGTCGCAACGTGATAGCTCGCACAAAAAACGCCGACCCTTGCGAGCCGGCGTTTGAGTTTCCCTCGCCCCTGAGGAGAGACAGCGGGGCGAGGGCAGGGAAATGGGTTCAGGCGGCGGCGCGGGTGACGTCGCCGATTTCTGCGAAGGCCTCGTTGGCGTCGAGGACCGTCGCCGCGGCGTGGATCACGGCGCCGATGCGGACGGCGGCTTGGATCGCTTCCGCCGAGACGCCGTGCTCACGCAGGATCTTCTCGTGGCTGTCCATGCACATGCCGCAGCCGTTCACGGCCGAGACCGCGAGCGACCAGAGTTCGAACGTCGCCTTGTCCGTTCCCGGTTTCGCCATCGCATTCATGCGCAGCTTGGCCGGCATCTGGCGGTAGTCCGGCGACGACGCGAGATGCGTGAAGCGGTAGTAGACGTTGTTCATCGCCATGATTGCGGCGCCCGACTGCGCGGCCGCAAGTTCGTCCTTGGTCAGCTTCGGCGCGAACTCCGCCAGCACCGCACGCAACACTTCCGTATTGCGCGCGGCGATCGCGGAGACGATGAACGTGCCGGCGCGTTGCATTTCCGTCAGCGCGCTTTCGTTCGCGAGCGAGGACAGATTGAGTTTGATGTCCTTTGCCGGCTCAGGCAGCGCGCTTTTGAGATCTTCGAACGTCATGATTTAAGCCGCCTTCAGGACGTCGTCGCCCTTCTTCCAGTTGCACGGGCAGAGTTCGTCGGTCTGCAACGCATCGAGTACGCGCAGGACTTCCTGGGGGTTGCGGCCGACGCTGAGGTCCGTGACGTAGGCGAAGCGGATGATGCCTTGCGGATCGACGATGTAGGTCGCGCGCTGCGCCACGCCTTCGTCCTTGTCCAGAATGCCGAGCGCCGTGGTCAACTCGCGCTTCGTGTCGGCGAGCATCGGGAAGGGCAGGTGCTTCAGATCCGGATGATTTTGACGCCAGGCGAGATGGACGAACTCGGTGTCGGTCGAGGCGCCATAGAGCACCGCGTCGCGATCCTTGAAGTCGCCGTTCAGTTTGCCGAATGCCGCGATCTCGGTCGGGCAGACGAAGGTGAAGTCCTTCGGCCAAAAGAAGACGACCTTCCATCTGCCGGCGTCGTCGTTCGAACCGATGGTCTTGAAGGCGGTCTTCGGGTCGGTCGTGACGACCGCTTTGAGTTCGAAGTCCGGGAATTTCTGGCCGACGCCAAGCATGCAATTCTCCTTACAAATCAACGGTTTGGTAAATGGGAACGGCTCCCCGCCGTGTGTGCGAGTGATAATTAGAATGGTTCTAGTTTATGTCAAGAGGCGAAATGCTGCTTTGCAGCGAAACGTTCGTCGCAGGGTCGATTTCCGGCAGCGGTGCCCAACAAATGAGCACGCGAAATGGTTGACGTGGAGGCGTTGCACAATGCCATGCTGCAGTTCGAACCAGGGGAGAAGCTTGTCCGCATGGAAACGGCTAGCGCGCGTGTATTTCCCACCATTGTGAGCAATCGCGCCCGGCCGGGTCACGACAAGCCTTTTGCAGACTATGTGCTGGCAGAAGCGTGGGACGAAATGTTCGCGCCCGACGGTCAACCGCGCGCGCATGCAGCGGGACTCTATGAGGCGCTGACGACTCTGCCCGGCGATGAACTCGTGCGGCGGCAGCAGACCTGCGAGCAGTCGTTCCTCGACCAAGGGATCACCTTCACCGTCTATGGCCACGAAGAGGCGACGGAGAAGATTATTCCGACCGATCTTCTGCCGCGCATCGTTCCGGGTGCGGAGTGGGACAAGCTTGAGCGCGGCTTGAAGCAGCGCATCACTGCGCTGAACATGTTTCTGAAGGACGTCTACAACGACGGCCGCATCCTGAACGAGGGCATCGTACCGCGCGATCTGGTCTATGGATCGAAGCACTATCTGCGTCAGATGCGCGGCGTGCAGGTGCCGCTGGACGCGTATGTGAACGTCTGCGGGACGGACATCATCCGCTGCGAGGACGGCAGTTTCGTCGTGCTGGAAGACAATCTGCGCGTGCCGTCGGGCGTTTCCTACATGCTCGCCAACCGCGAGGTGGTGAAGCGGGCGTTTCCGGATCTGTACCGTGCGTGCGGCGTCAGGCCGATCGAGAACTATGCGCAGGAATTGCTCACCACGCTGAAGGAGCTTGCGGTCGGGTTTCGCGACGAGCCGCGGATCGTTCTGCTGACGCCGGGCATTTTCAATTCGGCTTATTACGAGCACGCGTTTTTGGCACGTCAGATGGGCATCGAGCTGGTCGAGGGACGCGACCTTCTGGTGCATGACAACGTCGTCTATATGCGCACGACGTCGGGCGTGAAGCGCGTCGACGTCATCTATCGGCGCGTGGACGACGACTTCATCGATCCGTTGGCGTTCCGGGAAGACTCCATTCTGGGTCTTGCCGGGCT
>JAEUMM010000418.1 GCA_016792645.1 Alphaproteobacteria bacterium
CAAGCGTGCGGACACGCAGGAAGCCCCAATCAGAACGCGTGGGGTGAGGAACCTTTTCCGCCACTTCGCTCCACGCGTAGATCGTGTCGCTGGCGAAGCAGGGCGCGACGTGACGGCCGGCGTTGATGCCAGCGACGAAGAGCGCGCTCTCGAATCCGTTGTAGCTTAACGCGCGCGCAACCGAGATGACGTGGCCGCCGTAGACGATTCGTTTGCCGAAGCGGCCTTGGCGTTCCGTGTGGGCGTTGAAGTGGACGCGCGCGGTGTTGTGGTAGAGGCGCGTCGCCATCATGTGTTCGGCATCTTCGACCGTCATGCCGTCGGCATGGTCGAAACGCTGACCCGGCGCGTAGTCGTCGAAGAAACGCGCGCCCCCGGTTTCGCCGCGATGTGCGCGCGCCAGCGGCTCGTGCGGAAAGACGTGTAGCGCCTCGGCGGCGACGGCCTTGGGCAAATCGGGCACGTGCGCGGGGGGCACGGGCGCATCCTTCGAGCGCTTTCGCACCATCACCCAGCGGGCATAAGTCAGAACGGCTTCACCGCGCTGATTGAAGCCGGTCGAGCGGACATAGACGATGCCGCTTTCCTTGTTGGCGTTCTCTCGTGTCCCCAAGACTTCGGACTTGGCGCTGAGCGTGTCGCCCGCGAAGACGGGCTTCAGGAAACGGCAGTCGGCGTAGCCCAAGTTTGCGATCGCGTTCAGCGAGACTTCCGGCACCGTCTTGCCGAAGACCGTGTGGAAGACAAGAAGGTCGTCGATGGGCGACGACGGCATGCCCAGCGCGCGCGCGAACTCGGCCGAGCTTTGCGCCGCAAAGCGCGCGCCGTAGAGGGCGGTGTAGATCGCCTGATCGCCTTCGGTCAGCGTGCGCGGCGGCGCATGATGCAAAATTTGGCCGGCGCGGAAATCTTCGAAGAAGTTTCCTGCGCCGGCCGCCGTCATTGCGTCCGCCATTACTTCTTGGTCAGCGCGGCAAGGCCGTCGCGTGCTTCGGGCTGGTTCGGATTGATC
Organism: Alphaproteobacteria bacterium; assembly: GCA_016792645.1. Taxonomy (GTDB): domain Bacteria; phylum Pseudomonadota; class Alphaproteobacteria; order Micropepsales; family Micropepsaceae; genus SZUA-430. The sequence goes on from JAEUMM010000418.1 coordinate 1,013, forward strand.
GAGAGCGCGAGCTTGTAGGTGTCGATAGCGCGCTGCTTCTGACCGCTGTCTTCATAGAGGCGGCCGAGCGCACCCAACATGTCGGCGTCGCGCGGACGCAGGCGGACGGCCGCTTCGCAATCGGAGATCGCGGATTTGAAGTTGCCGAGCCAGCTGTAGGAGACGCAGCGGGCGTAGTAGTAGTCCGCGTTGTTGCTCTTGATGGCGATGGCACTGCCGAACGCTTCGACGGCCTTGGCGTGCTGATCCATCGCTTGGTAGGTCGCGCCAAGTTCGTAGTAGGCGACGTCCATCTTGGGATTGATACCGATCGCGGCCAGATAGTCGTCGACCGCGAGCTTGTACTGCTTAGTCTCGCGGTAGGCCTTGCCGCGCAGGTAGTAAGTCGTGGCGGTCCATTCGCCCTTCGGCAGGCGGCCGGAATTCAGAATCTCAGTGAAAAGGATGATCGCGGTCTTGTAGTCGCGCGCCTTCAGCGCGGCGAGCGCCTTCTTGTGATTGCCCTGCCAGTCGTAGCGGGTCGGCGGGTCGCCGCTGGAGACGGGAGGCGCGCCTGCCGGCTGGCCGGCGGGCGGCGTGGTCGTCGGTTGCGCCATCGCGACCGACGCAGACAGGGCAGCACACACAATACCAATCATCAGTCGCTTCACGTCGTACTCCTTTCGTCGGGCGCGCGGCCGATCAACTCATCAGGGCGGCCAAGGTTGGCGAAGGCCGCCCCTATTCCAAGCGACCCCGGATGAACCGGGGTTGAACGCGCAAGCCTTAGCCGCCCGTTCTCTGTAACCCTTCAGTCGCGACCGGGTTGCCGGGATCGGCGGCCAAAAGCCTGCGATAGAGTTCCGCGGCGCGTTGCGTGTTGCCGGTCTGCTCCGCCGCCTGGGACGTGGCGGTCAGCAGGTTCTTGTCGTTCGGCGTCGCGGCGAGCGCCTTTTCGCAATCCGGCAGCGCACCGGCAAAGTCCTTGCGATTGAACAGCATGATGCAACGGGCGCTGCGATAGGACACCGCGTCGGGGTCGGTCTTGATCGCGGCGTCGAGGTCGGCCAGCGCAAGATCGTCCTGCTTCAGGTCGATGTAGCAGGCGGCGCGCGAGAAATAGATGTCGCCCTTCTTCGTGTACTCCAACGCCTTGGTGTAGTCGGCGATGGCCGCGACGCAATCGCCCTTCTTGCGATAAGCGTTGCCGCGACCGAAATAGATGTTGCCCATTGCGTCGGGCTGGTCGTTGAAGGCGCGCGAGTCGATCGCCTTGGTGAAGAGTTCGATCGCGAGATCCGGGTTGTTGTTGTTCAGCGCTTCCTGCGCCTGGTTCGGATATTTCTGCGCTTCGAGCTTTTTGCGCTGCTGACGTTCAGAGACGCCTTCGACCGCGTAGGCCGTCGTGGGCAGCACGATCGCCGCCGCCATGAGCGTCATCACGAATGAGACGAGAAACCGCTTAACCATAGGGCACCCCAATCCTGTTTTTGTGCAGTCGAGCCGCCGCGCGGCGGTCTCCTAACAAAGCGAGGCCGAGCCCCCAAAGGAGGCCCGGCCCCAGCCGTTATTCGCTAGAATATCATTGCGGCGCGAGGAGGGCAAAAGTCCCTTATGCCGCGCCCAGGGCGTCGATCGCGTCGGCCAGGGCCACGGTCTGCTTCGCGATTTCGGCGTGTAGAAGTTCAACCATTCGCCCCTCGAGGGCGATGGCCCCCTTGCCCTTGTTCTCCGGCTTCTCGAAGGCTTGGAGGATGGCCCGGGCGCGCGCGACCTCTTGCGGATCGGGGGAGAAGATCTTGTTGCACCCCTCAATTTGCGAGGGGTGGATGAGCGTCTTGCCGTCGAAGCCCAGCGCCCTGCCCTGCCGGCAGACGGCCTCGAACCCGGCGGTGTCGGCGATCTCGTTGAAGACGCCGTCGATGACGGTAAGACCGTGGGCGCGGGCTGCGAGAACGGTCAGGTTCAAGCTGGCGAGCAAGGCCTCGCGGCCGGGCGTGTGTTGGGCCCGCAGCTCTTTAACCAAGTCGTTCGTGCCCATCACGAGGCAAGCGAGCCTGCCTTGCGCACTGGCGATTTCGTTCGCATTGAAGATCGCAAGCGGCGTTTCGATCATCAGCCACAGTGCACAGGACGGCGGCGCGTCGGCCATGTGCTGATCCGCATGTTCGACGTCCACGAGGTCGTTGACCTTGGGCACGAGGATCGCATCGGGCGCCGCGTCGGCCGCCGCTTCCATATCATCGTGTCCCCACGGTGTTTCGAGACCGTTGACGCGGATGATGATCTCGCGCTTACCGAAACGCTTGGCTTTCACCGCGGCGCAAACCTGCTCGCGCGCCAGATCCTTGGCCTCGGGCGCGACGGCGTCCTCGAGGTCGAGGATCAAAGCGTCGGCGGGAAGCGTCGCCGCTTTCTCAAGCGCGCGGGCGTTGGAGCCGGGCATGTAGAGGAGGCTGCGGCGGGGGCGGACGGTCATGGCGGGGCCTTTGAAACGCGCGGAAACTAACGGTGCGGGGGGCGGTTGTCGATTCCCGGCGCTGTGGTTCGTCCTTGGATCGCTGTAGGATTCAACCCAAGGAGACGACGATGCCGAGCTACATGCTGTTTCTGCACGAAAACCAAGGCCAGTTCGACGACCGCTCGCAGGACGAGATGATGCGGATCATCACCGAGTACGGCGCCTGGGCCGCCAAGATGCGCGAGGAGAAGCGCTTTGTGGGCGGCGAGAAACTGACCGACGACGCGGGCAAGGTGCTGCGCCCCAAGGGCGGCAAGATCGTGGTGACGGACGGACCCTACGCCGAGAGCAAGGAGGTCGTCGGCGGCTACTTCGCGATCAAGGCGCGGGACTATGACGAGGCGTGCGAGGTGGCTAAGGCGTGCCCGCATCTGAAGTATGGCGGACGTGTCGAAGTGCGCGAGATTCACGAGTTGTGAGCAACCTTCAGCGCGCCGAACTGAGGTCTCTGATCGACCGCTTGTCGCGGCGCGAGACGGGGCGTTTGGTCGGCGCGTTGACGCGCGGGATGGGTGCCTCCGCTTTGTCGCTCGCGGAAGATTGCGTCCAGGATGCGTTTGTCGCGGCGCTGGATACGTGGGGCGAGCGTGGGGTGCCCGGCAATCCGTTCGCATGGCTTCTCACGACGGCGCGCAACCGGGCGCTGGACCGGCTTCGGCGGCACGCGATGATGAGCGCGCTTGAGCCGCGCGTCGTGGCGTGGATCGAGCACCTGCAGGCGCCCGCCTCGAGCGATGGGTTGGGCGATGAAGAACTGGCGCTGATCGTGTTGTGCTGCCATCCGTCGCTTGAAGAAGAGGCGCGGCTGGCGCTGACGCTGAAAACGGTGTGCGGGTTTTCGGTTGAGGAGATCGCGCGCGCGTTTCTTGCGACGCCGGAGGCGATCGCACAGCGGTTGGTGCGGGCGAAGGCGCTGATCAAGGCGCTCAATCTGCAGTTCGTTATGCCGGCGGGCAGCGCGTTGCCGGCGCGCATGCCGTCGGTGTTGCGGACGATCTATCTGCTGTTCAACGAAGGCTATGCGGCGAGCGACGGCGACCGGCTTGTGCGGGAGGACGTGTGCGAGGAAGCGCTGCGTCTGGCGGAGACCATCGCCTGGCATCCGGTCGCGGGGTCGCCGGAAGCGCATGCCCTTGCCGCGCTGATCCTCTTTCAGCATGCGCGGCGGCGGGCGCGTGTGAGCGCCGAGGGGCGGCCGCTGTTGCTGGAACAGCAAGACCGGCGGCTGTGGGACCGGGCGATGATTGCGCGCGGGTTTCAGCATTTGGCGGCGGCGCAGAACGATGCGCTGCTGACGCCGTTGCATCTGGAGGCGGGGATCGCTTCGGTGCATGCCGCGGCGGCGACGTGGGATGCGACAGACTGGACGGCGCTTGGCTCGTATTATGACGCGCTGCATGAGATTGCGCCTTCGCCCGTCGTGACGATCAATCGCGCGATCGCGCTGTCGATGACGCGCGGGGTTGAGGCGGGGCTTCAGGCGCTGGCGCCGCTTGCCGCGCAGAAGACGGTTGGGCGTTATTTGCCCTATCATCTGGCGGTCGGCGATCTTGAGCTGCGGCGCGGGCGGCGCGCGGCGGCACGCGCCGCGTTCGTGCGGGCGCTCGATCTGCCGATGTCGGCGCAGGAGCGGAAGCTGGTGGAAGCGAAATTGCAGCAGGCGAGCGATGCCTAAGACGCCGGTCGTTCTGTCTCTCCAGTCCGAGGTCGTGCGGGGGCATGTCGGCAACAGCGCCGCGCGCTTTGGCTTGCAGCGCGTGGGCGTCGATGTTTGGGCGGTGCCGACCGTGCTTCTGTCCAATCATCCGGGGCATGGAACGGTGCGCGGCGAGACGATGCCGGCGCAGCGCATCGACGATTTGATTGCGGGGCTTGACGGGCATGCGTGGCTTTCGCGGTGCGATGCGGTGCTCTCCGGTTACTTGGGCGCGCCGGAACAGGCGCGATCGGTGGCGGATGCTGTGCGGCGGGTGAAGGCCCGGAACCCGCGGGCGCTTTATCTCTGCGATCCGGTGTTCGGGGACGACGACGGGGCGTATGCGCGCGTGGGCGTTGCGGAGGCAATGGCGCGCGATCTGCTGCCGCTTGCCGATATTTTGACGCCGAACAGATTCGAACTCGCGAGCCTGACGTCGCGGCGGATCGGCGATGCGGCAGATGCGGTGAGTGCGGCGCGGACGCTTGGCGCCGGCGAAGTCGTCGTGACGTCGGTGCCCTTTCCCGACGGCGCGATCGGCACCGTCGCCGTCACGCCTGAGGGGGCTTGGGCGACATCCGCGGCGCGGCTCCCCGACGTGCCGCATGGGTCGGGCGACTTGTTCGCAGCTTTGTATCTGGCGGCGCGCGTCAAGGGCGACGGCGTGGCCGCAGCGTTGGGCCGGGCAAGTTCGGCGGTCGACGTCATGTTGCGGGCGAGTGCCGGGGCCGATGAATTGCTGCTGGTCGCGCATCAGGCCGGGTTGGCGGAACCGGCGACAACGCTCGCGGTTCGTCCGGTTTGATCTCAGGCTTGTTGGAGCTATGTTGTGGCCTCAATTCCTTTGCGGGAGGGCCTCATGACCGTCCGTCGTTCTTTGGCGCAAGCCGTTGTCGTGACGTTGTTCGCCGCCGTTCTTGTCGCCTGCGTCGGCGCGACGCCCTATCAGCCGGCGCCGCCGCGCGGGTTCGGGTACACGGAAGAGCGGCTGGATCAGAACAAGTTTCGCGTCACGTTCCGCGGCAACGCGTTGACGCCGCGCGAGACGGTCGAGGACTATCTTCTCTATCGGGCGGCGGAGTTGACGCTGCAGAACGGGTTTACGCATTTCCTCGTCGTCGGGCGGGATACGGAGAAGAAGACCACCTATCGCTATTGGATCGATTCCTATGGCGGGCGCGGGTGGTTCGACCATGGGTTTCCCGGTTGGTATCGCGATCCTTGGGACCGGCGGTATGGCGGCGCCTATGACGTTCAGCCGGTGACGACCTATACGGCGA
>JAEUMM010000431.1 GCA_016792645.1 Alphaproteobacteria bacterium
GGTGTGCGAACAGCAAGGCCGCGGATACGTTCCGCGGCCTTTTCAATATCTGCGAGGGTCAGGCTCACGCGGCTTCGAGCGCGATGCCTTGTTCGACGAGGAAGGGTTTCAGTTCGCCGGTCTCGAACATCTCTTTGACGATGTCGCAGCCGCCGACGAATTCGCCCTTCACGTAGAGCTGCGGGATCGTCGGCCAGTTCGAGAAGTCTTTGATGCCTTGGCGGATTTCGGCGTCGGCCAGGACATTGACGCCTTTATACTTCACGCCGATGTGGTCGAGGATGTGAATGACGGTCGCGGAGAAGCCGCATTGCGGCGTCGCGGGCGTGCCCTTCATGAACAGCACGATGTCGTTCGAGTCGACTTCGGCTTTGATGCGGTCGTGAACCGATTGGGTCATGGGTGCGCGGCCGGCGGGGCCGTCCTCTGAAATGGCGGTGCGAATTAGGTAAGCCCGGTGGGCGCAGGGGTCAAGTTGCCGGGTCGGGCGGGACCGAGGTCTGCAGCGCCAGGGCATGCAATTCGCCGCCCATTCGGCCCTTCAGCGCGTCGTACACCATCTTGTGCTGCTGGACGCGGGTCTTGCCTTTGAAGGCCGCGGAGATGACCTCGGCGGCGTAATGATCGCCGTCGCCCGCCAGATCGCGAATCGTGATCCGGGCGTCGGGCAGGGCGTCTTTGATCAGACGCTCGATATCTCCGGCGTTCATGGGCATGAGAGGTAATCTATGCCGCGGCGGCGTTTGGGCAAGTGCCGAAATGCCACCCGGCGCTAGCGCTCGGCGCGCGCGATCAGATCGTCGCCTTCGAGTTCGCTCACGATCTGGCGCGCCGTGTGGGCGGTCATCTCGTTCGTGTTCACGAAGGCGCCGGCCTCAGCATTGGCTTTGGCCTGCCAAACTCTGGGGTGCTTGCCTTTGACGCGCATGTCGTAAAGGCGTGCCGAATATTGGCCGACACGCTTGGACGAACTGTCGCGGCGGTAGATTTGGCCGTTTGGACCAAAGCCCGGCATGGGGTCTCGATCCACTTCGACGCCGGTGGATTCCACGGCCACAACAAGAGTGCCGTCCACCGCCAACGCTTCGGCTTTGTCGAAGACCTGGTTTATGGGCGCGTCAAAGGCGATGTGCGTCGAGCCCAGTTGGACGGCGACACCGCTGTCGCGCAGTTCCTTCACGACGGTGACTTCGACTTCCCTGGCGCTGTCGGCCGAGACGCTCTCGACGAAGACAAGGAGCGACTGCATGGGTTTGATGCTGGCGTCGGCGGCGACCGTGCGCTTGGCGTCGACATCACTCTTAACGCACGCCGTGAGCGCCACGCAGAGAAGCAGTCCGATCAGGGTTCGCATGGTGTCCGTCACTTCTTGGGTTTGTTGTCGACGATCATGCCGTCTTCCGCGAGCTTGCTTACGACTTTGCGGCCGACGTCTTTGAAGATTTCGCGCGGGCCACCGTAGGCGCTTGCGCTGGAGTCGATCTCGGCGAGCCAGACCTTCTCGAAATTGCCTTTGACGCGCGTGCTGTAGAGTTGCGCGGAGAAAAGGCCTTTAAACGTTTGGGTCGTCTGCGCCGGAACCCAATAGCCCGGCGTATCTTTGGTGCCGGCGACCCAATAGCCCGCCGTCTCAGACGTCTCGACGTCCATCGATTCCTCGGCGATGATCAGAAGGCCTTCGACAGGCAGTTCGCTGGCCTTGGCGTATACCGCGTCAGGCGTCGCGTCATACGGCAGATGCGTGGTGCCCATTTGGACGCTGACGCCTCTTGCCGCGAACTCTTCGCCCAGCGCTTTTTCCATTTCTTTCACCAGGCCGAGTTGCTTGCCGGCGCTGAAGACGAAGAGATTGTTGAAGGGCTGTTGGGCGTTGGCGGCGGGCAGACGCTGGGTCTCGATCTTCGTGTAGGCGCAGCCGGCGAGCAGTGCGCTCGCGATGAACAACAAGACTTTCCGCATGACAGCCCCCGCTCGCGCGTGTGCGATTGCGGGTCCGTGCTAACACGGTGCGCTGTTACACTGCGAGGCCGGACTAGGTCATCAAGCGGGGTAGCCATTCTTCGTGGCCGCGCTTGAGTGCTGCGACCTCGATCTGCTCGTCATCGACCTTCACAGAAGTGTCAAAAGTCACACCGAGTTTTTGCGCAGGAATGCCCGCGGCGTGAGCGTCCGCCAGGATCTTCTCGGCGCCGGCCGCGGTGGTGGTGACGACGTAGCGCGCCTGATCTTCGCCGAACCAGAACGCCGCGCGCGGCTTGTCCGCGGGCGTGGCGAGCGTCGCGCCGATGCCGGAGGACATCGCCATTTCGGCGATGGCGACGGCGAGTCCGCCGTCGGAGGCGTCGTGCACGGCGGTGACGCGGCCCGTGGTGATCAGTTCACGGACGAAGTCGCCGTTGCGGCGTTCGATCTTGAGGTCGACCGGCGGTGGGGCGCCTTCTTCGCGGCCCAGGATTTCGCGCAGGTAGATCGATTGGCCGAGGTGGCCCTTCGTTTCGCCGATGACCAGGATCGTTTCGCCGGCGGCTTTGAACGGGATCGTCGCGTGTTTGTGCACGTCTTTGAGGATGCCGACGCCGCCGATGGCCGGCGTGGGCAGGATGCCTTGGCCGTTGGTTTCGTTGTAGAGCGAGACGTTGCCGGAGACGACGGGGAAGTCGAGGGCGCGGCAAGCATCGCCGATGCCGCGGACGGCCAGCACGAACTGGCCCATGATTTCCGGGCGTTGCGGATTGCCGAAGTTGAGGTTGTCGGTGATCGCGAGCGGCGTGCCGCCGACGGCGGTGATGTTGCGCCAGCATTCGGCGACCGCTTGGACGCCGCCGGTGTACGGGTCCGCTTGGACGTAGCGCGGTGTCACGTCGGTCGTGAGGGCCACGGCCTTTTGCGTGTTGTGGATGCGCACGATGGCGGCGTCGCCGCCCGGCTTTTGCACCGTGTCGGCCATGACCGTTGAGTCGTATTGCTCGTAAATCCAGCGGCGGCTGGCGAGGTCGGGCGTGGCGACGAGTTTGGCGAGCGCTTCGGTGATTGATTTCGGTTCAGCGACGGCTGCGAGCGGCGCGGGGCGTTTTGGTTCTTCCCAGGGGCGTTCGTAGAGCGGGGCTTCGTCGGCGAGCGCGGTCACCGGAATGTCGGCGACGGTTTCGCCTTTGAATTTCAGGACCAGACGTTTCGTGTCGGTGGTGATACCGATGACGGCGAAGTCGAGTTCCCACTTCTTGAAGATTTTCTCGGCTTCTTTTTCGCGGCCGGGTTTTAGGACCATGAGCATGCGCTCTTGGCTTTCCGACAGCATCATCTCGTAGGGCGTCATGCCTTTTTCGCGGCAGGGCACGTGGTCGAGATTGAGTTCGATGCCGCTGCCGCCTTTGTCGGCCATCTCGCACGACGACGAAGTGAGACCGGCGGCGCCCATGTCTTGGATGCCGACGATGGCGTCGGTCGCCATGAGTTCGAGGCAGGCTTCGAGCAGCAGCTTTTCGGTGAACGGGTCGCCGACTTGGACGGTGGGGCGCTTTTCTTCCGAGGCGTCGTCGAATTCGGCCGACGCCATCGTTGCGCCGTGGATGCCGTCGCGGCCGGTTTTCGATCCGACATAGACGACGGGGTTGCCCGAGCCTTTCGCGGCCGAGAGGAAGATGTTGTTCGCCTTGGCAAGGCCGACGCACATCGCGTTGACCAGGATGTTGCCGTTGTAGCTGCGGTGGAAGTTCACCTCGCCGCCGACGGTCGGCACGCCCATGCAGTTGCCGTAGCCGCCGATGCCGGCGACGACGCCTGACACCAGGTGCTGCGTCTTCGGATGGTTTGGTTCACCGAAGCGGAGTGCGTTGAGCATCGCGATGGGGCGCGCGCCCATCGTGAAGACGTCGCGCATGATGCCGCCCACGCCGGTCGCCGCGCCTTGGTAGGGCTCGATGAACGAGGGGTGGTTGTGGCTTTCCATCTTGAAGATGATCGCGTCGCCGTCGCCGATGTCGATGACGCCGGCGTTTTCACCCGGGCCTTGGATCACCCACGGCGCCGTGGTCGGCAGTTTGCGTAAGTGGACGCGTGAGGATTTGTAGGAGCAGTGTTCGCTCCACATGACCGAGAAGATGCCGAGTTCGGTGAGGTTCGGCGCGCGGTTCATGACGCGCAGGATGTGCTTCCACTCGGATTCGATAAGGCCGTGTTCGATGGCTTGCGCGAGAGTTGCTTCGGTCACGAGAGGGCCTTCACCAAGCTGTCGAAGATCGCTTTGCCGTCCGTGTTGCCGTGCAGCGGTTCGGAGTGGCGTTCGGGGTGGGGCATCAGCCCTAAGATCGTGCGCCTTTCGTTGAAGATGCCGGCGATGTTGCGCGCGGCGCCGTTCGGGTTCGAGCCTTCGACATAACGAAAGGCGACTTGGCCTTCGCCTTCCAAGCGGTCGAGGGTTTCGTTGTCGGCGAAATAGTTGCCGTCGCCGTGGGCGACGGGAATGTTGATCACTTGGCCTGGTTTGTAGCCGGCGGTGAACATCGTGTTCGCGCCTTCGACCGTCATGTTCACGTCGCGCGAGACGAATTTTAGGGACGCGTTGCGCATCAGCGCGCCGGGCAAAAGCTTCGTCTCGCAGAGAATCTGGAAGCCGTTGCAGATGCCGAGCACCGGCGTGCCTTTGTTCGCGCGGTCGATCACGTCGCGCATGATCGGCGACTGGGCCGCCATCGCGCCGCAGCGAAGATAGTCTCCGTAGGAGAAGCCGCCCGGCAGGACGATGAGGTCGAGACCTTCGGGGAGGCTGGCGTCTTGATGCCAAACCATCGCAGGCGGTGTGCCGTTGGAACGCTTGAGCGCGTCGTGGACGTCGCGATCGCAGTTTGAGGCGGGAAAAACAACAACGGCCGCTTTCACGGGGAGCATCTCCAGGGGCGCTGAGGCGTGCCTTAGATAGCGGCTTGGTCAGCGAAATGCGAGGGCGGCTGGGCGCGCTATTGCGTCTCGACTGTGCGCTGAAGCGCCCACGGCAGACCCAGCAAAAACGGCAGGACCATCACCGCGAAAATGGCCGGAATGGCGACCGTGTAGGGCACGGTCAGGTATTCGCCGAACTGGATCTCCACGCTTTTGGGATCGGCGAGCAGGCCATCCATCAGTGGGAAACCGGCGTTGACCAGATGGAAGGCGGAGGTTGCCGCGACAATGAGCATCAAGGGGCCGGGGCGATTGCGAATCGCGATCCACGAACTCAGGGCGGAGAAGAGGACGACGCTGCCCGCGATGAACGTTACCGAGAGGCCCTTGTCGGCGTGCAGGAAGCCGTAGCCGTAGCCGATGTAGTTCGGGTCGAGCGCGCCGCGAATCGGTGCTGCGCCGTTGACGATCACAACGGCGAGGCAGGCGAGGCCCACGACGAGCGCGATCCAAGACCAGCGGCGGGCGAGCGCGAAGCAGACGAACGGAATGGCAGCGGCCGCGCCCATCGCGAAGGCGACGTAGGGCCAATAGATGTCGGATGCGGTCATCGGGCCACGTTAGTATGTTCAACGCGGCGGCCCAGTCTGGGAGCGCAGGCGTCCAGCCCGCACTTAACCCAGACCGCGGTGGCCACGAGGAATCAGCAGAGCGGGCGGGACGCCCGCGCTCCCAGACTTTAGCTGACCAATGCCGGCGGCTTGTTCAGGTGTTCTTGCAGGCGCTGTTGGATGCGGCGGCCGACGTCGGCGCCCCAGTTGCGGCCGATCTCCGCGATCTCGCGCTGGAGGTCTTCCTGCTGTGCGCGCAGGCGTTGGCCGGCGGGCGAGCGGTGGAAAGACGCGATCTGGCGCAGGTCGTTGACCGTGAAGCGGCGCGCCCAAGCATTCGCCATCTGCGACAGCAGCTTGTTGACGCCCAAGGTCATCTCATCGCGCATCGACTTTTCGATGATGCGACGCGTTTCGGGCGTGATGCTGGGGAACTGCGCCTGCAGCGCCTGCATCTGCGCCGGGATGACCCGGTCGATTTGTTCGAGAACCGACTGACGGCCGCCCATCGCGTCGATGAGGTCGGCCGCGGCCGCCACACGGGCGTTCATATCGGCGGGAAGGCTTTGCGCGTTCGCCACCGCGGCGAAGGGCAACGTGAACAAGGCAAGGCACAGCATGCTTAAGACGGAGATGGAGCGCGTCATCAGCTAAAAACCCCTTATGGCTACTATTTTGACCCATTCTTCCTTGCGCCAAGACGGTCCCATCCGCTTCAGCGCAACCCAAGGCACTTCCATTCCCCCAACAACCGCACACGCCCGATTTCCCAGATCGTCCGTGTGCGTCGTATTCCTTAAACCTGCCTCCTTATCTCAACTCGATCGCATAGTTTTCGATAACGGTGTTTGCGAGCAGCTTCTCGCACATCTCGGACAGCTTGGCCCGTGCGCGCGATTGATCCGTCTCGTCCAGTTCGATCTCGATCACCTTGCCTTGACGAACGTCGCCGACATTCGCAAAGCCCAAACGGTTCAGCGATTGTCCGATCGCCTTGCCCTGTGGGTCGAGTACGCCTGATTTCAACATCACTGTAACGCGCGCTTTCATTTAACGAGCACCGGCCCTTTCCGTTCCGTGTTCTGCACTTCGGTAAGTATTCCTAAGCGTCTTGCGACTTCGCCGTAGGCTTCGGTCACACCGCCAAGGTCTCTCCTGAATCGATCCTTATCCAATTTTTCGTTTGTGCGTAGATCCCACAAACGCATCGAGTCCGGAGAAATTTCGTCAGCAAGAATGACACGCATCATCTCGCCTTCCCAGAGCCTTCCGAATTCTATTTTGAAATCCACAAGTCGGATGCCGACTCCAAGAAACAACCCTGAGAGGAAGTCGTTGATTCGAATCGCCAGCGCGGTCGCATCGTCAAGTTCTTGGGGCGTCGCCCAACCGAATGCCGTGATGTGCTCTTCAGTAACCATCGGGTCATGCAACTTGTCGTCTTTGAGGAAGAACTCGATGATTGATCGCGGGAGAGTCGTTCCCTCTTCGACGCCGAGTCGTGTCGAAAAACTTCCGGCGGATACATTTCGAACCACAACTTCAAGTGGAATGATTTCAACCTCGCGGATCAACTGCTCCCGCATATTCAATCGCCGCATGAAATGGTTCGGCACGCCGATGCCGGTGAGCTGCGTCATCAGATATTCGGAGATGCGATTGTTGAGGATGCCTTTGCCCTCAAGCACCGCTTTCTTCTTCGCATCGAACGCGGTCGTTTCGTCCTTGAAGTACTGAATGAGCGTGCCCGGCTCCGGTCCTTCGTAAAGGATCTTCGCCTTGCCCTCATAAACGAGCTTGCGGCTTTTCATGTGCGTGCAATCCGATTTGTCGTGGACCGAGAATACGGAAGGAATTTCCGTGGCCTTCCACCGCCTGAAACGACGACGCCCGCGAGGAGGGAGGGTTGATCCTTCTCTCTGCGAGCGCCACATAAGGTTAGCCCAAGGGCCAAGCCCCGCACAATGCGGGGACGTTGCGCAGGCGAAGTTGATGACATAGGTTCGCGCCAACGAATTAGCCATGGATTGCCAGAGGTTTAGGAGAATTCAGCCGATGTCCGGTTTCGATAAGCGCCGCGAAGGTTACGAGAGCAAGTTCGCCCACGACCAGGACCTTAAGTTCAAGGCGACGGCGCGCCGGAACAAACTCATTGGTTTGTGGGCGGCCGAAAAGATGGGGCTGACCGGAACGGCAGCCGACGACTATGCCAAAGAGGTCGTTAAGGCCGATTTCGAAGAGGCGGGCGAGGAAGACGTTTTCCGCAAGATCCGCCGCGATTTCGACGCCAAGAAGCTCGCCATTTCCGACCATCAGATCCGGCGCGAAATGGAAGACCTGATGACGACGGCGGTCGAGCAGATTCAAGGCACGAAATAGGCGATCTGGCCCGGTTGACACCCGCGACAGGTCCGCTCGCTTCGCGCTAGAATTCCCCAGGATATTTCGGGGGATGAAATGGCGCGCGCGATTCTCGTCGCACTCATCAGCATTGTTTGGAGCGCGTCGGCGTTTGCGGATGCCGGCTGGCCGTATTACGGCGGCGACGAAGGCGGCCTGCGCTACAGCACGGCCTCTCAGATCACGCCCGAGAACGTCGACGATCTGATTCCGATTTGGACGTACTCGACCGGCGATCTGAAGCTGCGCGATCCGAAAACGATGCGGCGGACGTCGATGCAGGTCACGCCGATTCTCGTCGGCGACAAACTGCTCGCGTGTTCGAGTTTCAACGAAGTCTATGCGCTTGATCCGGGGACCGGGAAAGAGATCTGGCGCTTCGATCCGAAGATTCCGACCGAGAAGATCTTTCCGGCTAACAAGTTCAACTGCCGCGGCGTGGCGAGCTGGCATGACGCCGTCGCTGCGGAAGGCGCGGTGTGCCGCGATCGCGTGCTGGCGGCGACGAACGACGCGCGCGTGCTGGCGCTGGATCTCGCGACCGGGAAACCGTGCGCGGATTTCGGTGCGGACGGCGAGGTGAAGCTCGACAAGGGCATGGAGCTTAAGTGGCCCGGCGAGTTTCAGATTACGTCGGCGCCCGTTGTCGTCGGCGATGTTGTAATTGTGGGCTCATCGATCGGCGACAACGCGCGGGTCGTTGCGCCACATGGGACCGTGCGCGCGTTCGATGTGCGCACGGGCGCCGCCAAGTGGTCTTGGGATCCGGTGCCGCGCGATGCGGCCGATCCTGCTGCCGCGTCTTGGGGCGAAGGCTACAAGAACGTGGGCCACGCCAATGTGTGGGCGCCGATGTCGAGCGATGCGAAGCGCGGGCTTGTGTTCCTGCCGACATCATCACCCAGTCCCGACTTCTTCGGCGGTTTGCGGCCCGGCGACAACAAGCACGCGAACTCAGTTGTAGCGCTGAAGGCCGAGACAGGCGAACTGGCGTGGGCGTTCCAGACGGTGCATCACGACGTCTGGGACTACGACCTGCCGGCGCAGCCTACGCTGGCGACGATCGACGTCGACGGCGTGAAGCGCGATGTCGTGGTTCAGCCGACGAAGCAGGGCTTTGTCTTCGTGCTCGATCGCGACACGGGCGTGCCGGTGTTTCCGGTCGAAGAGCGGCCTGTGCCGCAGGGTGGCGTCGCTGGCGAGGTGTTGTCGCCGACGCAGCCTTATCCGTCGCATATCCCGGCGCTGGCGCCGCAGAAGCTGAGCGTCGACGACGCGTATGGGTTCACGCCGTGGGACGAGGGTGCTTGCCGCGAGGCGATTGCTTCGGCGCGCAACGAAGGGCTCTACACGCCGCCGTCGGAGAAGGGGACGATCATGTTCCCGATGACGGGCGGCGGGATCAACTGGGGCGGGATCACGATCGATCCGGTGAAGCAGGTGCTCTACGCGAACACGACGCGCGGGCCGCATCTCATCACGCTGTTTCCTTCCGAAAAGTTCGACGAGCTGGATGCGAAGTACCCCGAGAAGGAAGTGTCGAAGCAGGAAGGCGCGCCGTGGGGCATGATCCGCGAGATCCTGTTCTCGCCGCTGGGTTTGCCGTGCAACCGGCCGCCGTGGGGCGTTCTTGCGGCCGTGGATTTGAAGACCGGCAAGATCAGCTGGGAGTCGACGCTGGGCACGACGGAGGAATTGGCGCCCCTCAACATCACGATGGCGACGGGGACGCCGACGCTCGGCGGGTCCGTGGTAACCGCGGGCGGGGTCGTCTTCATCGGCGCGACGATGGACAAGTATCTGCGCGCGTTCGATGCGGCGTCGGGCGCCGAGCTTTGGCAGGGGCGTTTGCCGGCGACGGGATTTGCGACGCCGATGACCTATGAATGGAAAGGACGCCAGTTCGTGGTGATCGCGGCCGGCGGGCACGGGCAGCTTGGCACCGAACCCGGGGACAGCTTGGTCGCGTTTGCGCTGGCCGGGCCGAACGATCCGAAGCCGACGTGGTGGTCGCGCAAGATCGACCGTCCGGGCGGGCGGATGTGGATCAATTTCGGTTTGATCTTCGTCGGCACGCTGGTCGTTGTCGGCGGGCTGTGGTGGCTGATCAAGCGGCTGTGGCGGGCGCGACGCTAGTGGGGATGGACGGCGAGACGCTGCTGCTGGGGTTTATCGGCGTTTCGGTTTCGCTGCTTCTCATCATGCTTATGGTGGCGCTGGGGGATCAGTATTCGCGCTTCGGCGCGGTTCTGCGCTGTGCGCTGTCGTCGGCGATCCTGGTCGTGGCGCTGATCTTTGATTTGCCGGGTTACTTGCAGCAGCGGTTTGGGCTCGGCGTCTTGGGCACCGGCGTCGTCTGGGTGACGGCTGCAGTAGGCGCCGTGATGTTGGCAGCGGGCGCGGCGGTTTTGTTCGTCACGTGGCTGCGCTGGGGCGAGGGCGACGAACCGCTTTACTTACCCAAGCGCGAAGCGCGCGGCGATGCCGAGGACGGCGCTGAGCGCAAGCAGGCCTAGGATCGGCAGCTTGAAGCGCAACAGCGCTACGGTTGCGATCGCGGCTAGCGTCAATGCGATGGGATCAAGCGACGCGGGGTCCGGGATCGTCAGGTGCAAGGGGCCGAAGGTCGCGGTGTCGACTTTCGCGAACAGCACGTGCAGCGCGAACCAGATCGCGAGGTTCAAGATAACGCCGACGACCGCCGCCGTGATGGCGGCAAGGGCGGCGGCGAGGGCGCGGTTCTCGCGCACGCGTTCCGCATATGGGGCGCCGGCGAAGATCCAGAGGAACGAGGGCGCGAACGTGACCCAGAGCGTGACGAGCGCGCCGAGGATGCCGGCGAGCAGCGGGTCGAAACCCGCGTGGCGGAAGGCGGCGAGGAAGCCTACGTGCTGCAGCACCAGGATCAGCGGGCCGGGCGTGGTTTCGGCGAGCGCCAGGCCTTCGAGCATCTCGGGGGCGGTGAGCCAGTTGTAGGTGGCGACCGCTTCCTGCGCGACATAGGCGAGAACGGCATAAGCGCCGCCGAAGGTCACGACGGACATTTGACTGAAGAAGAGCGCGAGTTTGGCGAAGACGCTGTCGCCGCCAAGGATCGCGACCAATGCGGCGACGGGCACCAGCCAGATGGCGAGCCAGACGGCGATCGTCAGCGCGGTTGCGGTCTTGGTCGCGCGTGTGTGGGCGAGTTCGCCGCGGGCGAAGGCGGCGTCGACGGCGTAACCGTCAGCCGCGTCTTTCGCGGTGGCGTGGCCTGCCGCGCGGAAATGATCCGGTGCGATCTGCACCCCGATGAAGCCTGTGATCGCGGCAGCCAGCACGACGAGCGGGAAGGGCACGGCGAAGACGAAAAGGGCGATGAAGGCGCCGGCGGCGATTGCGATCATGGCGGGGCCGGTGAACGCGCGCTTGGCGATCCGGAAGATTGCTTCGATCACGATGGCGAGGACGGCAGCCTTTACGCCGTAGAAGATGGCGTCGACCAGGGCCAGGTCGGCGTAGTTCACATAGAGGATGCTCAGCGCGAGCATCACGATGCTGCCTGGCAGGATGAAGAGAAGACCGGCGGCGAGGCCTCCCCTTACGCCGTGCATCAGCCAGCCGATGTAGGTCGCCAATTGCTGTGCTTCGGGGCCGGGCAAGAGCATGCAGTAGTTCAGCGCATGGAAGAAACGCGCGTCGCCGATCCATCTCTTGTCGTCGACCAGAAGCTTGTGCATCAGCGCGATCTGGCCCGCGGGGCCGCCGAAATTCACGCAGCCGAGATAGGCCCAGAGTCTGAGGGCTTCGCCGAAGGTCGGCATTAGAAGCGGCTGGAGCGGGCGGCTTGGATTTCTTGGCTGGCGACGAGAACCAGCAGTAGGCCGATCATCAGGCCGTAGCCGAAGCCTCCGGTCAGATCGAGGCCGATGAAGAGGAAGCCGACGGCGACCCCGATATAGCCGACGATGAGGCGCGCGGTTGTCATCGGCAGGAACATGCCGAGGACAGCGCGGGCGATGTGGCCGCCGTCGAGCGGATGACCGGGCAGCAGGTTGAGGAGCCCTAAGAACAGGTTCGCCTGCATCACGCGGGCGAGGATGACCAAGGTGTGGTCAGACAGGCCGGTTAGGCCGCCGTTGTAGAGCCACAGGTAGAGCAGGCCCGCGATGGCGAGATTCGTGGCGGGGCCGGCAAAGGAGACGACGATGTCTTCAACGGCGCGGCGAGGCGGCGGATCAAGACGGGCGTAGCCGCCGAAGAAGCTGAGCGTGACGTCAACGGTGCGGATACCGAACAACCAGGCACCGAAGGCGTGACCCATCTCGTGCAGGAAGATGCTGACGAAGAGCAGGATGACGAACGTGGTCTGGTTCAGCAATTCCTGGCCGGTCGGGTTGTCGCCGACGCCCATGAAGATGAACAGGGCGGCGATAAGAAGGACCGTCACCTCAACGCGTACCGGAACGCCGAACAATCTGCCTAGTTCGATCGGCGTGCCCATGCGGTCGTATTTGCCCCTCAGCTCTTGCCGAAAACCCGACGGAAGATCGTGTCGACGTGCTTCAAGTGATAGGCGAGGTCGAAGAGGGCTTCAAGTTCGCGGGCGGGCAACGCTTTTGTGACGTCGGCGTCGGCCTTGAGATTATCTAGGAAAGACGTCCCCTGGCGGCCGTGGTGCATGTTCTGCCAGACCGGCATGGCGTTGCGCTGGACCAGGCGGTAGGCGTCTTCGCGGGCGACGCCCTTTTGCGTTA
Source organism: Alphaproteobacteria bacterium (assembly GCA_016792645.1). GTDB lineage: Bacteria > Pseudomonadota > Alphaproteobacteria > Micropepsales > Micropepsaceae > SZUA-430. The sequence continues at coordinate 12,626 of JAEUMM010000431.1, forward strand.
ACGCCAGCATCACGCGCTGCGAATGGACGAGGCCGCCCAGCAGGTCGAGGTTGCGCTGCATGCGCTCGGGATAGACGACAAGCTTGTCGATCACGTCGGCGAGGCGGTTCAGCGCGAAGTCCAGCGTGATGGTCGCGTCGGGGCCGATCATGCGTTCGACGGAGGAGTGTGAAATGTCACGCTCGTGCCAGAGGGCGACGTTCTCCATCGCGGGCTGCGCGAAGGCGCGGACCATGCGCGCGAGGCCGGTCAGGTTCTCGGTCAGCACCGGGTTGCGCTTGTGCGGCATGGCGGAGGAGCCCTTTTGGCCCTCGGAGAAATACTCCTCGGCCTCCAGGACTTCGGTGCGCTGCAGGTGGCGGATTTCGGTCGCGATGTGTTCGACCGAACTCGCCACGACGGCGAGCGTTGCAAAGAAGGCGGCGTGGCGGTCGCGCGGGATGACCTGTGTGGAGACGGGCTCGGGCTTCAGGCCCAGCGACTTGGCGACGTGTTCTTCGACGCGCGGATCGATCTGGGCGAAGGAGCCGACTGCGCCGGAGATGGCGCAGGTCGCGATCTCGTCGCGCGCCGTCACGAGACGCGCGCGTGCGCGTTCGAACTCGACGTAGAAGCCCGCAAGCTTGACGCCGAAGGTCGTCGGCTCGGCGTGGATGCCGTGGCTGCGGCCGATCGTCGGCGTCGTCTTGTGTTCGAAGGCGCGCTTCTTGAGCGCGGCCAGAATCTTGTCGGTGTCGGCGATCAGGATGTCGGTGGCGCGTTTCAGCTGCACACTTAGGCACGTGTCAAGCACGTCGGACGACGTCATGCCTTGATGTACGAAGCGGGCGTCGGGGCCGATGAATTCGGCGAGGTGCGTGAGGAAGGCGATGACGTCGTGCTTCACCTCGCGCTCGATGGCGTCGATCTTGGCGACGTCGAATTGTGCGCTGCCGCCTTTTTCCCAGATTGTCTTCGCGGCCGACTTCGGGATCACTCCCAAGTTCGCGAGCGCGTCGGCGGCGTGCGCCTCGATCTCGAACCAGATTCTGAATTTAGTCTCCGGCGACCAAATCGCCGTCATTTCGGGGCGGGAATAACGTGGGATCATGCCACCGCTTTCAGCGATTCTTCGAGAATCGACAAGCCCTCATCGAGCACTTTGTCTTCTACCGTTATCGGCACCAGCACGCGTACGCCATTGCCATAAAGGCCGCAGGTTAAGAGGATCAGGCCGCGTTTCAGCGCTTCTGCTGTGAGGCGCTTTGTGCGGTCGGCATCGGGTTCCTGGCTGCCGCGCGTTTTGACGATGTCGAAGGCGACCATGGCGCCGAGGCCGCGGATGTCGTCCATCGGCGGTAGATCGTTGCGCAGCGACATTTGTTTGAGGCGCGCCATCAGCTTGTCGCCGAGGGCGAGGCTTTTCTCGAGGATGTTTTCTTCCTTGATCACTTCGATTACCGCGAGGCCCGCGGCGCAGGCGAGCGGGTTGCCGGCGTAGGTGCCGCCGAGGCCGCCGGGGTCGGGCGCGTCC
>JAEUMM010000492.1 GCA_016792645.1 Alphaproteobacteria bacterium
ATGCACGAACCCGTCCAGAACGGTCTTGCCCCAAAACCGCCCGCGCGACAGCACCCACGCAACGCCAACCGCAAACGGAAGGCTGAACGCGACTGATCTAAGCGCCACCCAAAGACTGAGCCATAACGCCTGCAGTTCCGCTTCGCTCAAGCCCAACGCAACCTCACTGATGCGCGACCGAAAACCCATGGCGCTTGAACACGGCGGCCGCCTTGGCACTCAGGATATACGCAAGGAACGCCTCAGCATCGGATCCATTGGCGCTCGCGGTTAACGCGACGGGGTAAACGATCGCCGGATGTGTGTCGGCTGGGAACGTATCGACGGTCCTGACCTTCGCCTCTGCCTTTGCGTCCGTCTCATAGACGATGCCGAGCGAGGCTTCGCCGCGCGCCACATAGGCCAGCGCCGCGCGCACATTCTCGGCGCGTGCGATCTTGTTTGCCACCGCATCCCACACGCCGAGTTTCGTCAGTGCCGCTTTTGCATACTTGCCTGCGGGCACGGTGTCGGGATCGGCAAGCGCCAGCCGGCTGTCGCCCAATGCTGCCGCGATCGCAAACCCCGGCGCGATCGACAACGCCACTGTCGACCCCGCCGGCGCTATCAGCACCAGCCGGTTCGACAACGCGTCTCGCCGCGTGCCGGTCCGAATCAGCTTGCGCGCGGCGAGATAGTCCATCCACTCCGTGTCGGCCGAAAAGAACACGTCCGCGTCGGCCCCAGCCTCGATCTGACGCGCCAGCAGCGACGAGGCGGCGAACGAAAACTTCACCTTGCCTCCGCCCGAAGCTTCATAGTCCTTAGCCACATCCTGCAGCGCGTTTGTCAACGACGCCGCCGCAAAAACCGTAACATCGCGCTCGGCGCTCAAGGCGCCGGTCGCCGCTGTCAACACCGACAACAGAAAAGCAAGGACGCGTCGCATGCATTGAGCCCCGTTATCTCTCACCAAAGATAACGCATCACGACCGCTTTGCAAAACACCCGGCCTGAGCCAAAGTCGCCCCATGGCGCGCATCACGCTTCGCATCGATCTGGACGGCAAGGGCTCGATCGGCCCCGGCAAGGTACGCCTGCTCGAACTCATCGACGAGTTGGGTTCGATCCGCCGCGCCGGCGCGCAGCTGAAGATGAGCTACGCCCGCGCCTGGGGTCTGGTGAAGGACTTGGGCGACACATTCGACAAGCCGGTCGTCAACGCCTCGCCCGGCGGCAAATCCGGCGGCGGCGCAAAGCTGACTGATCTGGGCCGCAAGATCGTGGAGGCTTACCGGACCGCCGAGCGCAATGCCGCCAAAGCCGCCGCCCCGCAGATCGCCGCGCTCAAGCGGCACGCCAGCTGACGCATCAACGCTTCCAGCCAAATCCAATCAGCGCCACGCCATAGCTGAGAAGCGCCGTCACCCCCAAAAGCGCGAGGTAGATCTCCGCCCGCAACACCGTAACGCCGGAAAGCGCCGCATCCAGCGGCGCGGCGACCAGCCACGCCACAAGCGCCGAATAAGCGGCCGCGCCGATGATGCGCGGACCGCCAACGGTCAATCGTTCGTCGAGCTTCAGAAAGCCGCGCGAGGTTGCGATCACGCCAAGGATCGCAAGGTTCAACCACGCGCCGATTGACGTCCCCAGAGCCAAACCGACCGCGCCAAACGAAAGCCCGACGATCAGCGCCAACTTCACGCTCAGGTTCAACACGATCGACGTCACGGTCGCGATCACGGGCGTACGCGTATCGCCCCGCGCATGGAACAAAGGCGTCACCGTCCGCAACAGCACGAACGCCGGCAGTCCAGCCCCATAGGCAACGAGAACGCCGGCCGCCGCCTGCGCCGCCTCGATGTCGAACGCGCCACGCGCGAACAGACCGGCCATGATCGCATCGGGAAACGCGAGGAAGGTCGCAAGGCAGGGCAGCGTCAGCAACAAGCCGATCTCGGTTGCGCGATTGAATGATCGCGCAGCTTTGGCCTCGTCCCCTGCCGCCAGCGAACGCGAAATCTCCGGCAACAGCACCGTACCCAGCGCCACACCGACCACGCCCATCGGCAACTGGTTGACCCGGTCGGCATAGTAGAGCGAGGTCAACTCGCCGACCGCCAAGAAGCTCGCCAGCATCGTATCGGCAAGCAGCGATATCTGCACCCCCGCCGCACCCAACGCCGCCGGACCAAAGCGCCCGGCAAAGAGACGCACGTCCTCCGTCAGCTTCGGCCATATGGGAACGACCGGCAGCCCAACCGCGCGCGCCGCAACCACGAGGAGCACGACCTCCGCCAGGCCGCCCGCGAACACGCCCCACGCCGCCGCATGCGCCGCCGTGGGATAGATGAACGCGACCGTCAGCGACGCCGCCATCGCCAGGTTCAAGCAAATCGGCGCCGCAGCCGCCGCCCAGAACTTCTGCTCGGCATTCAGCATCCCGCCCAAATGCGTGACGATCGCGACGCAAAGCAGATAGGCGAACGTGATGCGCGTCAGTTCGACGGCCAGCGCCATCTGCTCCGGCCGTTCGGTGAAACCTGGAGCAAGCGCGGCCACCACCCACGGCATCGCGATCAACGCAACGACCAGCAGCACGACCTGGATGATGATCTGCCATCCCAGCATGTTGCGCGAGAACGCGCGCGCGCTGTCGCCCTTCAGACTGGAATAAAGCGGCACGAAGGCGGCGTTGTACGCGCCTTCGGCAAAGATCGTGCGGAAGTGATTTGGCAGCCGAAACGCCACCATGAAGGCGTCCGACAGCATGCCGCGCCCCAGGATCGACGCCATGACGATGTCGCGCAGAAAGCCGGTCGCACGGCTCAGAAGCGTAAACCCGCCGACCGATAGCAGCGCGCGAAACATGAACCCGTGCGAATCCCAAGAAGCCGCCGCACCTTGCCATGGAACGCCGCCCCGCAACCCGCACGCTGGTCACAGGCCTTGAGGAAAAACGGCCGTCCTCACGCTGGAAACCGGCCGTTTGCCTTACTTGCGCTTGCGTAAGGTCGGGCTTTCGAGATCGAGATCGCCGATCGGGATAATCTCGACGTCTTTGCGCACGGCTTTCAGAGCCTCAAGGAACTTGGACGCATCGCCCACAATCACGACCGTCGCGCCGTCGGCGCTGACGATCCGCCGCGCCGCCGCCGTCGCCGCGTCCGCCGTCACAGCGGCAAGCTTGCCGTTGAAGGCGACGGCTTCCTGTGCGGGCATCCCCTGCAGCACGAAGCCGCCGATCGTGCCGCCCAAACCACCTGCGGTTTGAACCGCGCGGTTGAAGCCGCCGGCAAGGAACGTCTTACGCTTGCCGATCGCGACATCGGTCAAGGGCTCGTTCTTCAAGCGGTCGAGTTCGCCAAGGATCACCTTCGCCACATCCGCCGCCGACTCGTTCTTCGTCTGCGACTGCGCGTTGACGAGGCCGGTGTCATAGCGCTGCGTGATGTTGCTGTAAGCGCCGTAGCTCAACGCCCGCTTCACGCGGATCTCTTGGAACAGCCGGCCGTTGCTGCCCGCACCCAACACCGCGTTCGCAGCCGCCAGCGCATAGTAATCGGGGTCCGACCGTTTCACGCCGCGCATCGACGCAACGACGGCAGATTGCCCGGCGCCCGGCAGATCGATCACGATCGTCCGCACGCGTTCACCCTTGCCGGCACGCGCGTCAACCGCCTTCGCAGGCTTGCCCTCCGCCGTCCAGCCGCCGAACACGCGCGAGGCCAACGCGAACGCCTGCTCCGAACTCATGCCGCCGGTCACGACCAGCGTCGTATTGTCCGGCCGCCACAACCGCCCGCGCGCGGCAACGAGATCGTCGCGCCCGATCCGCTTCAGCGAAACGTCGGTGGCGATCGAGCCGTAAGGCGCAGAACCATACATCGCACGCTGGACCACGAAGCCCGACAATTGCCCGGGATCCTTCAACACCACGGACCAACCGTCGAGCGCACGCTTGCGCTCACGCTCCAACTCCACCGACGGGAACGACGCGTTCTGCACGACGTCGGCCAAAAGATCGGCTGCCTTGTCTGCAGTCGCAACAGGCGTCACCACGTTGAGCACATTGCCGTCCGCCGCCGCCTCCGTGCCGATACGGGCGCCGAGCGACTCAAAGCCCGCCGCGATCTGCTCGGCCGTCTTCGTGGTCGTGCCCTTCGGCATCACCTGCGCGGTCAACCGCGCAACGCCCGGCTTGTCCTTCGGATCGGCCGACGTACCGCCATTGGCGACAAGCTGGATCGCAGCGAACGGCACGTCGCTCGTCTTGGCCGTGATCACCTTCAACCCGTTCGGCAGCGTCTGCTCGGTCAGCGCCGGCGGAACGACCGGCACGTCGGCCATCGGCCCCGGCGGCGCTTCGCGTTGGCCTTCGGGCAGAAGTTCGTTCGGCGTCGCCTTCGCGGTCGGCAGCGGCGTGAACTTCGGCATCGGCACCGGGTTCTTCCAATTGTCCGCCTCACCCGCCGGCCGCTTCGACTCGTCGAGATAGCGCATCTCCACGCGCGACGTGTCGGCGAGATAGGTCTGCGCCACCCGCTGCACGTCGGCCGCGGTCACCTTTTGAATCGCGGCCTGCAGTTTGTCCGGCCACGCGGGATCGCCCGTCGAAACCAACGCCTCCCCCAGCAGGAACGCACGCCCCGCAAAGGTTTCGCGTTGCTGCAGATCCTCGGACAGAAGCTCGATCTTCGCCTCCGCCAGTTCTTCCGGCGTTATACTTTGGTCGCGAAAGCGCGCGATGACCTCGCGCATGCCGGCCGCGCCGTCGTCGACCGATTTGCCGCTCGCCGTAATGGCGTAGGCCCCAAGGCACCCGCCGTCTTCCGACAGCTCGAACAGTGTGAACGCCTCCGACGCGACCTCCGACCCGTCGACCAGCGTCTTCTGCAGCCGCGACGAGTCGCCGTGCGACAGCACCGCTTCGAGCACCATCAACGCTGGCGCATCCGCATGCTTTAACGACGGCAGCGGAAACGCAGTCCCGATCGCCGGCAGCGGCACGTTCGGCGCGTAGACCGTCACCGCGCGTCCCGCCGTCCGCTTCACCGCTTTGAATTTGATCTCAAGCGACGACGGATACTTCCGCTTCGCAATCGGCGCAAAATACTTGTCGATCAGCGCGTCGAGCTTGGCCTGGTCGAAATTGCCGGACACGATCAGCGAAGCCGTATCCGGCCCATAGAACGCCTCGTGGAACGAGCGTGCGTCTTCCAACGTCGTCGCGTTCAGCTCGTCGATATTGCCGATGCCCGGCCGGCGGGCCGGCGACGTGTCATAACACTGCTCGGGCGTCACGATACCGAACAGCCGCGCATACGGCGGCGCGAGATAGCGCTGGCGCAGTTCTTCCTTCACGACCCCGCGCTCGGTCTCGAACACCTGTGCGTCAACGACGGGCCGCGCCATGCGCTCCGCATGCGTCCACAGCATCGTCTCCAGATAGGCGGCCGGCACGATCTCGTAGTAGTTCGTGCGGTCGTCGCCGGTAGAGGCGTTGCGCACGCCGCCGACGTCTTCGGTCAGTTGGTTGACCATGTTGAGCGGCATGTTGCGCGTCTTGCGCGACAAGATGTGCTCGAACAAATGCGCAAAGCCCGACCGTCCTTCCGGATCGTGCTTCGACCCGACCTCGTACCACATCTGCACCGCGACGTTAGGCGTCGTCCGATCCTGCAGCATGTAGACTTTGAGACCGTTCTTCAGCGTGCGCGTCGTGTAGGTCAGTGGCGGCACGGAGACCTGCGCCGCGTCGTCCGCCAGCGTCGCCGTCACCGGCATGACCAAACCGCACACAGCCGTCGCCGCCGCCGCAAGCGCGAGCGCAATCTTCTTCATCACCACGAACGTATCCCCCGACGCGAAAGTCCGGCCCAAGTGGACAAAACCCATGGCCATTTGACCAGCAAAATCCGGCCGGAAACCGCCATGCATCACCGATTGTTGAAGAAACTGCCCGCTAACCGGTCACCTTGCTCGCCCAGGCGGCGAAGGCGTCGAGGAATTCGTCTCGCACCTCCGCGTCCTTGCGACCGCTCTTGGCCGGCACATGAAACGAGTGATCGGCTTCGTCGACCGCGTGCAGCGTCGCGCGGGCGCCAAGCTTCTTGATCAGCGGCTTCAGAAGTTTCATCTCGGCTAAGGCATCGCGCGTCCCCTGCACAAACAACATGGGCACCCGCACGTCGAAGAGATGCGCCGCACGCTCGTCCGACGGTTGCCCCGCGGCATGCAACGGAAACCCCAGAAACGCGAGCCCCCGCACGCCCGCCAGCGGCGCCAACGCCTGCGCCTGCGAAGTCATCCGGCCGCCGAATGATTTGCCGCCGGCGATCAGCGGAACGTCCGGCAACAACTCGCCCGCCTTCGCAACAGCGGCACGCACGGCCGCATGTGCCAGCTTCGGCGCATCGGGCCGCTTCCCGCCCTGCTCCATGTAGACGAACTGAAATCGAAGCGTCGCGATATCCCGCGCGCCAAGTCCCCGCGCCACCGCTTCCATAAAGGGATGCGCCATCCCTGCGCCCGCACCATGCGCGAACACATAGCAAAGGCGCGCCCTCGCGGGGCTAAGGAACTCCGCTGAGACGGATCCCTTGTCGACAATAACGGAAGTCCGGAACACTTTCATTGCGCGTCATCCGGTAGAGATTTTACTGTTATGCGATCGCATGATTGGCGACCAGAAGTGTGCGACAAGGGAACTTTGGTTCCATTATCTACCAAACAATCGTTTGTTCTCTGGACATATTGACAAATGAGTGTCGGAAAGGACACCTCTGTGAAAAGAATGCCAACCTCTCGAGGATAGAAGCAAGGAACCGTTAGCGACAACAGGGACAAGTGGCATCTTCGACTGTAAACGAGCAGCAGAGCATATGAGGGAGTGATTCGATGCAGGCAAACTCAACAGGCGAAGACGGCGTCGGCGTACTCGGAGAACCCTGTTTCGCAAACGACGACAGCGCCCTCTTGAAGCTGGAAGCGATCGAATGGCCCGAAGCGCCGATCTGCCCACGCTGCAAGCACATGGGGCCGGTTTACGACCTGGCGAAGACCCGTTTTGGACTGAAGAAGTGCCGCAAGTGCAGCACACAGTTCACCGTACGCGTCGGCACAGTGCTGCAAGGATCGCACCTCCCGCTGCATATTTGGCTGCAGGCGGTCTTCCTGCTGACTGCGGGAGAAAAACCCGTGAGCTCGCTGCGTCTCTCGCGGACTCTGGGCATTAGCTACAAGTCGGCCTGGTTGCTCACTCACAGGATACGGGGTGCCTTGAATGACCAAACGAACGAACGAACCCATTGACCTCTCGAATGGGCATCCTACTGGAACAACGCCGTCGAACGGCGCCGAGCCCAACGCGCAGCCGCCACCCGACGGCGAAGCGCAGCTGATCGGGTTCCGGGAATTGGCGCGACGCATCCATACCGAGCTCTCGGCAGCGCGTTTCGAGGCCGCTTTGCGCACCATTCTCCTGCCGCTGAACAAGCCACGCCGTGACTCTACGGTGCAGCCTGAGCCTCCCACGAACAGTCCAGAATCTTAGCTTCGAAGATCGAGCCGATCAGCAGGCGCTTGTCGACGCTCGCGCCGACGCTGACGCCGGAAATCTCATCGCCGAGATTGTAGTAGATTGTCCGCGGCACAAAGCTGCCTCGCCCGTCGGCCTTCAGCTGCATGACGTGGCTTGCCGACGGCTTGGCCGGGTCGCTCACGTGCGCGACCAACTCCAACACCTTGGAATGAAGGCCCAGCAGCAGATCGCCGTTCGCCAGCACTTCCAGATTGTCGGCGAAACCGGGCACCGCCACCGCCGCGCGCTGGGTCAGCTTGTTGGTCGCCGGGTCGCGGTCATAGACATAGACCGTCAACTCCGAAGCGGCCGACAGATAAAGCGACGCGCCGTCCGCGCTGACGTTGATCCCGTTCGCCCCGCCGATGCCACTCAGCACCGTCGTAAACGCTTGCCCGTCGTAGAACTGCACCGTCGTCTGGCGCAAACGAAGATAGTCCTCCGCCGTCCGCATCCAACCGGTCGGGTTCGCATGATCGTTCGTGACATAGAAGGCATCCGTCCCGACCCCGACGATGTCGTTCGGCGACACCATCGCGGCGCCGGTCACCGTCCGGCGGAAAGTCAGCGTCGCACCCTCAACGTCGAAGATCTCGACCGAGTGCTTGCCGCCGGCATGCGAAATGACGAACAACGTCTTCTTCCCGTCGGCGCCGCGATAGAGGCTGATGCCGTGCGGCCAGAACCCGTCCGGCAGCGCCGCCGCAGTCGCGTCGACCGGCGCCGCGTCTGGTGCGTTCATATCGTAGATCCAGATCGCGCCGCGTGTCGGCTTGCCGGAGAACGCCGCGCGTCGATCGTAGCCCGCGAGATAAGCGAGCTTGGTCTCCGGATCGATCGTCAGATCCTCGACGCCCACGATGCCGCCACCCGTAACGGCCCGGCACGCGAGCGGCACCGGCTTGATGTCCAAGAACAACCCGGCCGCCTGCGCAAAGAAATAGGCCCAAACGCCAACCGCGATCAGCACGGCAAGCAATAGCCAACCCAAAATCCGGAACATGGCGCTCTCCCGTAAGTCTCTCTATTGGCGCAAACCCTACCAGGACGGGCCACCGGACGGTCCGGGTCGAATTGGCGCGGGCCCCTGCCATTCGTGCTACCCCTTCCGCCGGCCGGGGCGACTCGTTAATTCCACCCGCGCGCGAAACACACTGGGGGCGAGCCGCATGGCCGACAATCCGACGATCCTAAGCCCGAACGAAACGCTGGGCCTCGCCGGCGCAAGCTTGGACAGCCGCGTGCGCAAAGCCGCTGGCCACGTCAACGACCTGACTTTCGCACAGATCGCGGCCCGCCTCCGCCAAGACGCGATCAAGAACCAATTCACCTACGAACGCGACGGTGTCTTCGAACCGATCCCGATCATGCTGCGCCCGCTCCTCGCGATGAACGAGCAGCTGGCCTACGTCCAGCACGTCTGCCAGCGCCTGACCGACGCGTTGAAGCGCCTGCCGTCGATGTACCAAAACGATCCCGTCGTGCGGAAAATCATCGCCATCACGCCGGGCGAAGAAGCCTTCCTACGCGACACCTGGACGCCGGCCCACGAACGCAACAACACCGTCTACGGCCGCCTCGACGCCGTCTGCGATTTCACCGCCGCCGGCTGGCAAGACACGCTGCACTTCATGGAGGCGAACCTCTCCGGCGTCGGCGGCATCAGCTACTCGCCGCTCGCCGAGCAGCTCGTCATGCGCGACATCGTGCCGACCCTGCTCGACCACGACCCGGCCTTGCGCATCGAACTCCCGCGCGACCAGCGCGACCTCTTCATCCAAACCCTGATCGACCACGCCAGATCGCTCGACTGCCACGACTGCCGCCTAGCCTTCATCGAACCGAAATACGCCGAAGACGGCATCAACGAACAAGCGGTGCTCGCCGGCTACCTCGCCAAACGCCACAACCTCACGATCAGCCACGCCGACCCCACCGAACTGCGCATCAAAGGCGACCAAGTCTACTACGGCGACGATTGCGTCGACGTCGCCTACCGCGACTACGAAGTCCGCGACATCCTCGAACTCGAAGAAGAACTCGGCAAACCGCTCGACGCGATGCGCCAGCTCTTCAAGCAGAACCGCATGGTCTCCTCCCTCGTCGGCGACTTCGACCACAAAAGCTGCTGGGAAATCTTGACCGACCCGGCCGTCGCCGAACGCTATTTCAGCCAGCAGGAATGCCGCCTCTTCCGCCGCCACGTGCTGTGGACCCGCATCGTCGCCGACCGCAAAACGACGCTGCCCCACAACGTCGAGGGCGATCTGCTGGAATACTTGCGCACCCACCGCGAAGAACTGGTGATGAAGCCGAACCGCTCCTACGGCGGCGAAGGCGTCACCATCGGCGCCTCGACGCCCGCCGCCGATTGGGAAAAACTGATCAACGAAACCGTCGCGACCAGCGACAGCACGGACGAAAGCTGGGTCGTGCAAAGGGCGACGCGCCTGCCCGTCCACGAATTCCCCGTCGTCGGCAAAGACGGCCGCGTCTTCGCCGAGCAATTCTACGCCGTCATGGGCTTCGCGCCG
>JAEUMM010000450.1 GCA_016792645.1 Alphaproteobacteria bacterium
GTGAAAGATCTCACCGGCATCGACTTGCGCATGCTCGCCCATCCCGTCTGGTCCGTGACGTCCAAAGCCTTGGGCGGCGACGCCGGCAGCTACATCTCGGTCGATCCCGAGACGACGCGCCACGCCGTGTTCGCCAGCGCAGTCAGCGTCGGCGCGTTCCTGGTCGCCTTCGAACTCGCGCGCGACGGGGCACGCGCGCGCGTGCTGTTGGGCAGCATCGTCATTATCGCGTGCGCTTACGCCGCCGCGGCGCTGACAAGCCAATATCTCCCCTTTGACGCTCAGGCCCTTGTCGTGCCCGATCCGCTGCCGCCTTCGGAGCGTTTGGCGCGCCCGTTTGCGAACGCAAACCACTTTGCGACGTTTACAACATTGGGTGCGATCGCCGGCATGGGCCTCTTCGTCGAGACGCTGCGTCAGTCGGTCGTTTGGGATAAGGGCGTGCGCACGACGCTGCGCACGGCAGGTGGCACGCTTGGCGGTGCTGGCGGCCTATGGTTGATCGCCACGGCGGGGGTGATGACCGCGCTGCTCGCCGCCCAGTCGCGCAGCGGCGTCATTGCGTTTCTGATCGGAACGATCGCGCTCATCATAGCGCTCGCCGCAGGCCGCAGCTGGAGCACAAACGAGGAGTCCGGGCGGCGCGCCATGACCGCCATTCTCGTCGCCGCGCTCGGAATCGCCGCCGCCGTCAGCGTCGATGCGCTTGCCGGCCGCGTGCCGGAGGTGGGGCCGAGCGACGCGGTCCGTGCATCGCTCTCCGAATCGTCGATGCAAGCGATCGGTGCCGCGCCGTTCGTCGGGCACGGTTTCGGCGCGTTCGAGCGATACTACCCACTCTTCGCCGACGGCGCGGTCGCATCGCAAGCCGATGAAGCCAACAACGACCTCCTCGAAACGCTGGCAGATCTGGGCCTCCCCGCGGGCCTTGCGTTCATAGCCGCCCCGATGCTGCTTGCCGGTATGTGCTTCGCCGGCTGCCTGCGCCGCCGCCGCGACCGCGTGTACCCGGCGATAGGCTTTGCCGTATCGGTCGCCGTCGCGGTTCATGCGCTGGTGGAGTTCAGCCTGCAGATCCCCGCGATTGCCGTAACCTACGCGACGCTGTTGGGACTTGGCGTTGCGCAATCCTGGCGCACGAGCATGGACGCGGTCCGCTGACCCATCATCTTGACGAAGGGGGGCAGGGCGGTGTCTGTCCGCGCCCTAAGCTGTTGATGAGGGTCACATGGGCCGCGCACTGACGTTCCCCGGCCAAGGCAGCCAAGCCGTCGGCATGGGTCAAGCTTTGGCGGAAGCATTTCCGGCCGCCAAGGAGTTATTTCTCGAAGTCGACGACGCGCTGGGCCAGCACCTCTCGCGCCTCATGTGGAGCGGCCCCGAAGGCGAACTCACACAAACTGAAAACGCGCAGCCCGCGCTCATGGCGGTCAGCCTCGCCGTGATGCGCGTCCTCGAACGCGACGGCAAGTTCGACTGGGCCAAACACGCCACCTTCGTCGCCGGCCATTCGCTGGGCGAATACTCTGCGCTCGCGGCGGCTGGGGCATTTTCTGTTGCGCAAACCGCACGTCTGCTCAAAGCGCGCGGCATGGCGATGCGCAACGCCGCCCCCCCCGGCGTCAGCGGCATGGCGGCTCTCCTCGGCGCCGACTTCGCGCAAGCCGAAGAAGTCACGAAAGAAGCTTCGCAGGGCAGTGAGGTCTGCGTCGTGGCCAACGACAACGCACCCGGCCAGATCGTAATCTCCGGCCACAAGGCGGCTCTCGAACGCGCGGCCGAAATCGCCAAGACCAAAGGTATCAAACGTCTGATGATGCTGCCCGTTGCGGCGGCCTTTCACTCGCCGCTGATGGCGCCCGCCGCGCGCGAGATGGAAGAGCGCCTCGGCAGGGAAACGATCACGCCGCCGCGCGTGCCGGTGATCTCGAACGTCAGCGTCAATCCGGAGAGCGATCCCGACACCATCCGCCGCCTGCTGGTCGAACAGGTCACTGGCCGCGTTCGCTGGCGTGAGACGATCGCCGGCTTGCGCGATCGCGGCATCACCTCCGTGGTCGAAATCGGCGCCGGCAAAGTGCTGACGACGATGGCCAAGCGCATCGACAAAGACCTCCCGGCGACATCCATCGAGACGCCGCAGGAAGTCGAAGCGTTCATGAAGGCGCTCTAAGCAGAAAGGACAAACGATGTTTAGCCTTGAGGGAAAGACCGCGCTCGTCACCGGCGCCAGCGGCGGCATCGGCAGCGACATCGCCCGTGCGCTGCACAAGCAAGGCGCGACCGTGACATTGTCCGGCACCCGCCAAGAAGCGCTCGACAACCTCAAGGATGAACTTGGCGGCCGCACTCATGTGGCCGTCTGCAATCTCGGCGACGGCGCGCAAGTCGACGCGCTGCCGAAGACCGCAGAGGGTCTCATGGGCGGCCTCGACATCTTGGTCTGCAATGCCGGTATCACGCGCGATAACCTTTTTATGCGCATGAAGGACGAAGAATGGGACGAGGTCATCCGCGTGAATCTGACGGCGACGTTCCGTCTGTCGCGCGCGGTGATGCGGCCGATGATGAAGAAAAAGTGGGGCCGCATCATCTCGATCACATCGGTCGTCGGCGTGACCGGGAACCCGGGGCAGGCGAACTACGCCGCGACCAAAGCCGGCATTATCGGCATGACGAAGTCGCTCGCTCAGGAGATCGCCTCGCGCAACATCACGGTCAATTGCGTGGCGCCGGGCTTTATCAAGTCGCCCATGACGGACGTGCTCAACGACCAGCAACGCGAGGCCATTATGGGCAAAATCCCCGCCGGCCGTTTGGGCAGCGGCATGGACATCGGCGCCGCCGTTGCCTATCTCGCCAGTGAAGAGGCCGCCTACATCACCGGGCAGACGCTTCATGTGAACGGCGGAATGGCCATGATTTGAAGGGCTTAACCCTCATCTTGCGACTGTTGGCAATCGCGAGGGAGGTATGTTACGAACCGCCAAACCTCCCTTGGGCCTGGATTCTCCAGAGACCTTTTGGGGTACTCAAATCAGCCTGTTTCTCTCAAGGGACCAAAAATGAGCGATATCGCGGACCGCGTTAAAAAGATCGTCGTCGAACACCTGAATGTTGAAGCTGAAAAAGTCACCGAAAACGCCAGCTTCATTGACGATCTGGGCGCGGACTCACTCGACACGGTCGAACTCGTGATGGCGTTCGAAGAAGAGTTCAACGTCGAAATTCCGGACGACGCGGCTGAGTCCATCGTGACCGTCGGCGACGCCGTGAAGTTCATCAAAGAAAAAGCCGCGGCTTGAAGGACCTCGCGCTTCGCAAAGCCGCCTTTCATCGCAGGTGAAGATGCGGCGGGTCGTTGTCACGGGCTTGGGAATGGTCACGCCGCTCGCTTGCGGTGTTGAACAAACATGGTCGCGCTTGCTCGACGGCAAGTCGGGCGCGCGCAAAATCACCCATTTCAACGTCGAAGACCTGCCGACCAAAATCGCGGCCAACGTCCCCCGCGGCGACGGCAGCGACGGCACGTTCAATCCCGATCATTGGGTCGACGCGAAAGAACAGCGTCGCGTCGACGACTTCATCATTTTCGGCCTGACCGCGGCGCAGCAGGCCTGGGACGACGCGAAGCTCGTCCTCGACACGGAAGAAAAGAAATGCCGCGCCGGCGTTCTCATCGGCTCTGGCATCGGCGGCCTCCCCGGCATCGCCGAAGCGGCGGTGACGCTGCACGAGAAGGGCCCCCGCAAGATCAGCCCGTTCTTTATTACGGGCCGCCTGATCAATCTCGTCTCGGGCCAAGCCTCGATCCGCTTTGGCCTCAAGGGTCCGAACAGCGCGGTCGTCACGGCCTGCTCGACCGGCGCCCACGCGATCGGCGACGCCGCTCGCATGATCGCGCTCGACGACGCCGACGTGATGATGGCCGGCGGCGCGGAAGCCGCGATCTCGCGCCTAGGCATTGCGGGCTTCAACGCCTGCCGCGCACTCTCGACGGCCTTCAACGACCAGCCCGAACGCGGCTCGCGTCCTTATGACAAGGACCGCGACGGTTTCGTGATGGGCGAGGGTGCTGGCGTCGTGATCCTCGAAGAACTCGAACACGCCAAGCGCCGCGGCGCCAAGATCTACGGCGAAGTGAGAGGCTACGGCCTCTCCGGCGACGCTTATCACATTACGTCGCCCGCGGAAGACGGCGACGGTGGATTTCGCTCCATGCAGATGGCGCTGAAGCGCGCGGGCCTGATGCCCAGCGACATCGACTACGTCAACGCCCATGGCACGTCGACGCCGCTCGGCGACGAGATCGAACTCAAAGCGGTCGAACGTCTTTTCGCCAACGCGGCCGAGAACGTGGCGATGTCGTCGACCAAGTCGTCGATCGGTCACCTTTTGGGTGCGGCTGGTTCGGTCGAGGCGATCTTCTGCCTACTCGCGATGCGCGATCAGATTTGCCCGCCCACGTTGAATCTCGATAACCCGTCGGTTGAATCGAAGCTTGATCTGGTGCCGCACAAGGCCAAGAAGCGGCAAATTCGCGCGGCGCTGTCGAACTCCTTCGGCTTCGGCGGCACCAACGCGACGCTGGTTTTGACCGCGCCGCCGCAATAGTTAAAACTCCGCGCCAGATCATCTCCCCCGCATACGGAGCGTCACTTGCGCACGTTTCTACGCGTCTTCTTGCTGTTGGTGTTTCTGGTTGTCGCCGCAGGTGCCGCGGGCACCTGGTACGTTTTCAAGGAGTTCGACGCGCCAGGCCCGCAAGCGCCCACGGGAACTGAGACGATCGTTTCCATTCCGATGGGCACAGGGCTCAACCAAGTCGCGACGATCCTCGAACAGACCCGCGTCGTGAGAAGCGCACTGATCTTCCGCATCGGCGTCATCGCCAACCGCAAGGCGGCGGCTCTGAGAGCCGGTGAGTACGCCATCCCCTCCGGCGCCTCACCGTCGCAGATCATGCAAATCCTGATCGAAGGCAAATCGATCGTCTACAAACTCACGCTCGCTGAAGGCCTGACCAGCGCCACCATCATCGAACTGGTCCGCGGCCACACTGTCTTGGTCGGCGACGTGATCGAGATTCCCGCGGAAGGCTCGCTGCTCCCCGAAACCTACGTCTTCGACCGCGGCACCACGCGCAAGGATCTGGTGGCGCGCATGCAGGCCGACCACACCCGCGCCGTCGATGAATTGTGGGTGGGTCGCGCGAAGGATCTGCCGTTCTCGACGAAGGACGAGGCGGTCACCCTGGCGTCGATCGTCGAAAAGGAAACCGGCGTCGCCAGCGAGCGCCCGCGCGTCGCCGCCGTCTTCGTCAATCGCCTGCGCAAGGGCATGAAGCTGCAGTCCGATCCCACCATCATCTACGGCCTGACCAAAGGCGTGCCACTCGGTCGCGGCATCCGCCAGAGCGAACTGGAGAAGCCCACGCCGTACAACACGTACGTCATCTTCGGCCTGCCGCCGACGCCGATTGCAAACCCCGGCAAGGCTTCGCTTGCCGCGGTCATGAACCCCGCTCAGACCAACGACCTCTATTTCGTCGCCGACGGAACCGGGGGGCACGCATTCGCCGCCACGCTGGAAGAGCACGAAGCGAATGTCCGCAAATGGCGCGAGATCGAGCGGCAGCGCGCGGCGGCGCAAAACCTGCGCCGTTGAGACTGCACGGCGTAGGCCTTAGAATCCGCTGACAGAGAGTCCCTCCAGACGGGGCGCAAGGAATCCATGCCGCTTTCCAGTATGACGGGCTTCTCCCGCACCCAAGGGGCGCAGGGCCAATGGCGTTGGCACTGGGAGGTGCGCAGCGTCAACGCGCGCGGCCTCGACGTCCGCGTCCGCGTTCCTGAGGGCTTCGAGGGCCTTGAGCAGCCGGCGCGCGTGCTGGCGAACGACCGCTTTTCCCGCGGCGGCCTCAACGCCACCTTGACCCTCGACGCCGATCCCGCGCGCGGCTCGATCCGCGTCAACGCCGAGGCGCTGAACCAAGTGCTGACCGCGCTGAAACAGCTGGAAGGCTCGATCGCCACCACCATCAAGGCCGATCCGCCGCGCCTGGACGGCATACTTGCCCTGCGCGGCGTCCTCGACACGCAGCAGCCGCCGTTGGGCGAAGCCGAACTCGCCGCCCGCGACGCGGCCGTCTTGACCAGTCTGGCCACCGCATTCGACGCCCTTGCGACCGCGCGCAAGGAAGAGGGCGCACGCCTCGACGCCGTTCTGCGCCATCACACCGACCGCATGGCCGACCTCGTCGCAGAGGCCGAACGCCTCGCCACGCAACAGCCTGAGCAACTCCGCGCCCGCCTGAAAACGTCCGTCGACGAGATCATGAAACTGCGCGCCGGCATCAACGAAGAACGCCTGGCCCAAGAAGTCGCCCTGCTGCTGGTCAAGGCGGACGTGCGCGAGGAAATCGATCGCCTCAAGTCCCACCTCACCCAAGCCCGCGGCCTCTTCGACGCCACGGGCGCGCAAGGCCGCCGCCTCGACTTCCTGGCGCAAGAGCTTAATCGCGAAGCCAACACGCTTTGCTCAAAGTCGTCGGATATCGTACTCACGCGCGTCGGCCTCGACCTCAAAGCCGTGATCGATCAGATGCGCGAACAGGTCCAAAACGTCGAATGACGCAGATCGCCAATATCAAGCGGCGCGGCATGATGCTCGTTCTGTCCTCGCCGTCCGGCGCGGGCAAGACGACGCTGGCCAAGCGCCTCCTCGAAACCGACCGCAACTTCACCATGTCGGTCTCGGTCACCACGCGGGCGAAGCGCCCGTCGGAGGTGCACGGACGCGACTATTTCTTCGTTGCGCCCGCCGTCTTCGCCGACAAGGTCAAGCGCGGCGAACTCCTCGAACACGCGACCGTCTTCGGCAACGCCTACGGCACGCCGCGCGCCGCCGTGCAGGACGCGCTGTCCGAAGGCCTCGACATTCTATTCGACATCGACTGGCAGGGCACGCAGCAGCTGAAGGAGAAGGCGCGCGAAGACGTCGTCTCGGTTTTCATTCTGCCGCCGTCGCGCCCCGAACTAGAACGCCGCCTGCGCGGCCGCGCCCAAGACGCCCCCGACGTCGTCGCGCAACGCATGGCCAAAGCCAACGACGAACTCAGCCACTGGGCGGAATACGACTACGTCATCGTCAACGACAGCATGGCCTCCGCAGAATCGAAGATTGCCCACATCGTCGAAGCCGAGCGCCACAAGCGCGCCCGCCAAACCGGCTTGTCCGAATTCGTGCGAACGCTGATGGCCTAGGCGGATCGCGACGCCAGCGCGCGCGCGAGCGCTGCAAATCCCTCGACGGAAATCTCCTCGGCCCGCGCCGTCGGCTCAAGTCCGGCCTCTGCAATCAACTCGTCACTGAACGGTCCAAGCGATTTCAAACTGGACCGCAGCATCTTGCGACGCTGCCCGAACCCCGCCGCGGTCACGCGCTCCAGCATGGCGACGTCCGCCGCGCCGCGCGGCTGCTTTAGAATGTCGAAACGAACGATCGTTGACGTCACGTTCGGCGACGGCGTGAACGCGCTGCGATGCACGTCGAACAGGATCTTCGGCGCGGTCCGCCACTGGCTGATGATCGAAAGCCGCCCGTAGGCCGGCGTCCGCGGCGCAGCGACGATCCGCTCCGCCACCTCGCGCTGAAACATCAGCGTCAGCCGCTCGTACCATGGCGGCCAGTTCCCCGACGTCAGCCATTTGACGAGCAGCGGCGTCGCCACGTTGTAGGGCAGGTTGGCCACCACGACGGCCCGCTCACCGCGGGCGATCAGGTCACGCTCGTCGACGGCCAGCGCATCGGCGTTCACGATCGAGAGGCGGCCCGGATAAGCGCCCGCGATGGCTTCAAGCGCAGGCAGACACCGCTCGTCGCGCTCGATCGCCACGACGCGCCTCGCACCTTCGGCCAGCAGTGCCCGCGTCAAGCCGCCGGGTCCGGGCCCGATCTCGACGACCGTGACGCCGTCCAGCAGGCCCGACTCGCGCGCAATGCGCCGCGTCAGATTCAAATCGAAGAGAAAGTTCTGACCCAGCGCCTTGCGTGCGCTCAAACCCAATTGCGCGATCACCTCGCGCAGCGGCGGCAGGCCGTCGTCGCTGCTCATGCGGTGGTCGCGCGCTGCATCGCGATGCGCTCGGCCATCCGCAAGGCCGCAAGCAAGCTGGTGGGATCCGCGCGATCTTGTCCCGCGATATCGAAAGCCGTGCCGTGATCCGGCGACGTGCGCACGATCGGCAAACCCAAGGTCACATTGACCCCGCCCGCGAAGTCCAGCGTCTTGAGCGGGATCAGCGCCTGGTCGTGATACATGCAGATCGCCGCATCGAAGCGCTTGCGCGCGCCGGCGTGGAAGAGGGTATCGGCGGGCAGGGGGCCCACGGCATCGATCCCCCGCGCCCGCAGTTGGGCCAACGCCGGACCGATAACGGTCTTCTCTTCGTCGCCCATCGCGCCGTTCTCGCCCGCATGCGGGTTCAACGCCGCGACCGCCAATCGGGGAGACGCGATGCCGAAATCCTTGATCAGCGCTTGATGCGTGATGGCGGCCGCCGCAACGATCGCCTCGCTCGAAAGCGCGCGCACGGCTTGTGCCAGTGATAGGTGAACCGTAACCGGCACAACGCGAAGGCCCTCAATGGCCAGCATCATCACCGGCGTGGCGCCGCCGCACAGCGACGCCAGATACTCGGTGTGCCCCGGAAACGTGAACCCCGCGTCGTACAGCGTTGCCTTGTGGATGGGGTTGGTCACCACGCCGGACGCCTCGCCGCGGCGGGCCAGCGAAACCGCCATTTCGATCGCGCCGATCACCGCTTGCGCGTTGCGTCCATCTGGCTTGCCCGGCGCGGCCCTCGTTGCCAAGCGCAGCGGCAAGACCGGAACGCCTTCGTGAAAGCGCGCTGCCGCCTCGTCCAAGGACGAGACTTCGACGACGTGCGAATGGCTTTTGATCCGATGCGCCTCGGCGCGCAGCCAATCCGGATCGCCGATGACCGCAAAGCGTGGAATGGGCCGCCCGTCTGGAGCATGCCAAACCTTGACGACAATCTCTCCCGCGATGCCCGCGGGCTCGCCCATGGTGAGCGCGAGCGGCCTCAGTCTCGGCCGGTCCGCCATACCGCCCTTAGTTGTCCCGCATCTCGATTGTGGCGTCGCGGCGCAGGTCGCGCAGATAACGGCGGGCCAGCATCGAAAGCTCCTGGTTATAGAGGCGGTTCTCGACCTCTTCCTTCGTCACCTCGCCCTGCGCCGTCACGGTCGGCCGAGGGCCTTCCTGCATCGCGGTTGCAGCCGGCACCATGCCGCCGGAGCAGATGACGTACATCTCGACGCCCTGCGCCCCGACCAGCGGCGGCGTCGAGCGGCCGTTCGGCGTCTGCGAGAGAATCTTCACGAACTGAGGCGCCATTTCCTTCGTGTTCATCTGCCCGAAGCGCTGGAAGCGGGCCCCGTGCGCCTTCGCGACTTGCGGTGCGGTCCCGCAGCCGTTGACCGAGCGATAGATCTCGATCGACTTGGTGCGCACTTGCTCTTGCTTCGCCTTCGACGCCCCTTGCGTCATCGGGATGACGATCTGCGCAATCTCAATGATGGACTTCATCTTCTGCGCGGCTTGTGGCGTCGCGGGCGCCGCCTTGGGCTGTGCTTCGACCTTCGAGCCCGAGGGCAGCCGCTTCTCGCGCAGGCCCATCAGGTAGAAACCGCCAGGCCCGCGGATCGGATCCGAAACGCCGCCCGGGGCCATCTTGGTGACGGCCGCCGCCACCGCAGGCGTCATGTCGTTTTCGCTGATCAGCCCAAGGTCGCCGCCGTTGCTGGCGGAAGGCGCTTGGCTGAACTGCCGCGCGATAGCCGAGAAATTCGCGCCGCCGCGAAGCTGCCCCAGAATGCTCTGAATGTTCTGGCGAACCTGTTCTTCGGCTTCCGGCGTGTCGACGCCCAGGAAGATTTCCGACACCGCGTACTGCGTACGCTTCGCCGAATCCCGCATCTGCTCGAAAATCGCATCGACCTCGTCGTCCGAAACCGTCACGCGCGGCGACAGCCGCTGCTGCACGAGCTTCTGCCAAGCAAGGTCGGCTTTGATCTGGTTCTGCAACGTCGAACGCGCGATGCCGTTCTCGTCCAGCATCTTGTAGATGGCGTCGACGCCGATGTTGTTCTGCGACGCGATGCGCTTAAAGTTCTTGTCCAGATCGTCCTGTGTGATCTTGACGTTGTACTTGATCGCTTCTTGAAGCTGCAGCGTCTCATCGACCAACTGGCGCAGCACTTGCGGCCGCAGACGCTTGATCGCATCCGCGCCCTGCGCGCCGGAGGTGACCATCACCAGTTTGATGCGCTGATCGAGGTCGTACGTCGAAATGATCGTATCGTTGACGATCGCAGCAGCCCGCATCGAGACGGGCTCCTTGGTCGCCCCAATCGCGGTCGTTTGCGCGGTCAAAGCCAGCGCGCTGATCGCCGCGACGCCGACGAGCATCGAGAAACGAGACGACGAAACCGAACGACGAGCATACATCGCAGTTACCGAGAGCGAGGGGGTGACTGAACGCCAGCCTCCGGCCCCGGGCGTGACTCAGGGGCGGACGCTGTTAACGCCGGGAGAATAGCCAGTTCCGGCGGCGCTGCAACCTGCAGAGTGCGCGCCAAATGGCTCTAATTGACGCCTTTCAGGCGAAATGTGAACAGAAAGGAACTTGAGGGCTCGATATCGCGGTCGCGGGTGAACCGGCGGCGGAAATCGATGCCGAATTCGGCGCAGTCGTCCTCGTACGAAATCCCGAACTTGCTCTCGATCATCTGGTCGCCGGCAAGGTCGCGCCGGCCGGAACCGCGCAGCCAGATATTGTCGAGCGCCTGAATGCTGCCCGCGACGTTCACTTCCTCGCGCTGGTCGGGCAACAGCGGATCGGGCTCAAGCAGCACATAGCCCGCCTTGAACGAGTACCAATCCGGATCGAACGCCTCGGCATAGACCTCGTTGCGCTCGAACCGCGCCGCCGACTGGTCGATACGGAAGCGATGCACGAGACGGATGTTCCCGTCCGGCTGCACCGTCAAGCGGCCGACATAGTCCGATTGTTGATTGCGCAGGCCGGACTCTTCCGTGAACGCATTGTCTTCATGGAAGCGATAGCTCTGCCCCAGGATCGCTTCGACGAAGCCTTCGTCGAAATACGCCGCCGCACGAACGCCGGCATTCACGCGCGGTCCCGTTTCCCAACGATCAAGGCCTGGAAATTTGTTGAACGAAAACAGGTTCGTTTCGTCGAACTCGAACGCCGCGCTGTCTTCGTTTGGAATCTCGTCCGGATTGCCGCCATAGGGGGCGGCAATGAACTGCACGATCGGCTCGATGATCTGCTTCCAACCCCAGTCGGTGCGCACGAGGGGATAGCGCCATTCGGCGCCCGCCCACGGCAGCACGCGCGCGACGGTCTCGTCGTCCGTTCCGCTGATGCCCGTGTCGGTCACTTGATAGGCGTCGGCGCGCAGGTTCGCGAAGAAGGTGAGCAAGTGGCCGCCCGACGTCGTCAGCGGCAATTTCCACGACGCCGTCGACGAGACGCGCGCGGTATCTTGTCCCTCGCCGCGATGCAGGTAGAGCGCGTTGCCGAGCAGCGAGAACCGCCCGCCCAAAACCGTCTCGTCGGGCACGTACTCAAGTTCGATAAGCGGCAGCACAAGCGGCGTCAGGCCGGGATCGTCGGTCTCGCGGAGGCCCTGGAAGTACCAGCTGTTGATGGCGGCATATGACCGCCCGTCGATACCTTCGACGAACAGATTGTTCTCAAGCCGGTCAAGCGACGAGATGTCGTAGCGCTTCAGATATGTGTCGTTCGACGTCAGCTGCGCGTCG
>JAEUMM010000479.1 GCA_016792645.1 Alphaproteobacteria bacterium
ACCGTCACAGGGACAGCCGCCGGGCGTTGGGCCTCAGCCCGATGCTCCGTTTGCGGAGGACCGTCCGCTGGCGGCCGCCGGCACCGAGAGTGATGACGACGAGGACGGCGAGGCTGAAGGCGATGCCGACGGCAATGTGGAAGGCGGGCATGCGCCCGCTGCGGCCGGTGAGAACGGCGCCGATGGGCCGCGTCGCAAACGCCGTCGCGGACGTCGCGGCCGTCGTGGCCGCCGTCCGGAAGAAGGCGGCAGCGTGCCTTATCAGGGCGGACCTGCGCCCTCGCCGCTAGGACATTTACCGACGCCGGCTCAGGCGCTGGACGCGCCGGATTGGCCGGGTACGGGCGGGTTCGACACGACGCCGGGCGCTGTCCCGCGCAGCTATGACGCGCCGCGTTTCGATCCACCGCCGCCGCGCCGCGAGCCCAAGGTCGAACAGCGCGAGACGGCTTATGCCGACGCGCCAAAGCCTGAAGCGCCGCGCGTCGTCGAGGAGCCCAAGGCGGAGCGGTCGAGCATCGCGTCGTTCTTCGGCTTCGGCGGACCGAAGGCCGAGGAGCCGAGCGAGGATGCCGCGGCCGATCCGAAGCAGCCTCAGCGCAAAGGCTGGTGGCAGCGGAAGCCTGACGCGTAGGCCTTCAAGTTCTCGGCAGTGCGCGGCACCAGGCAACGAGCGTGGTTGCCGCGTTGTCGACTTCGCTTTGCGCGCCGGCGTATGAGAACCTGATCCAGCGGTCGCCGTCGAACGGGTCGAAGTCGTGACCTGGCGTAGCGGCGACACCTGCTTCCTCGAGAAGCCGCCGGGCAAACGTGGCCGCGTCGATATTGAACGGCGACACGTCGGCGTAGAGGTAGAATGCGCCGTCGGCCGGCGCAACGGCGCCAAAGCCAGCGTCCTTCAGTGCAGCCAGAAGACGCGCGCGGTTGGCTCCGTAGGTTCGGACATGCGCGTCAAGTTCGTCGGTTGCGTCGAGCGCGGCCAGCGCCGCGACCTGCGAGATCGTGGGCGGCGAGATGTAGAAATTCTGCGTCAGGCGCTCGATCGTGCGCACCATGTCTTCGGGAACGACCATCCACCCGATACGCCAGCCCGTCATCGAGAAGTACTTGGAGAAGCTGTTGATCACCACCGTATTGGGCGAGAACGCGAGCGCCGTTTGCGCCCGGCTGCCGTAGGTTATGCCGTGGTAGATTTCGTCCGAAATGAGTTTCAGGCCGCGCTTGTCGCAAACGTCTGAGATCGCTTCGAGTTCATCCGCCGGGATCATCGTACCGCTGGGGTTGCCCGGGCTTGCGATCAACACACCGTCGATATCGCGCGTATCGCCGATCGCCTTTGCGGTGAGTCTGAACTGTTCGGCTTCGCGGCACGGGATGAACTGGGGGCGTAGGCCCAGCGCGAGAGCGATGTTGCGGTATGCGGGATAGCCCGGCGCCGCCAACGCGAGCGACTGTCCGCTTTCGAACAGTGCGATGAAGGCAAGCAGGAATCCCGCGGACGAACCCGTGGTGATCACGATGCGCTCAGGGGCGACGCCGACGCCGTAGGTCTCGCGATAGAAGCGCGCGATGCGCTCACGCAGAAGCGGCCGGCCGACCGCTTCCGTATAGCCGAGCTTGTCGTCGGCGAGCGCCTGTTGCGCCGCCTGCAGCGCCCGTTTCGGCGCGCGAGTTCCCGGCTGTCCGGCCTCAAGGTGGAATACGGTGCGTCCTGACCGAGCGAGCGCATTGGCGCGGTCGAGCACGTCCATCGCAAGGAAAGGATCGACGCGGCTGCGGCTCGATGGGGTCACGGGATGAAACTGCCTTAATCTTGCTTTGCGGGGCTGCAAGAATAGCTTGGAATCGGCTCGAAAATGCCTGGTTTCACCGGTCCCGTTGTCGCGGCGGCATAACAAGCATTTGATTGACGGAATTCCGGCGCACCCGTACCGTTCCGACACTTGGGGAACGAAGGGCAACCGGCCCTGCCCGGCAGGCTTTTTCAAGCTCGATTCGGCTGAGTTTGTTTTGTTGGAGACCGATGTCGTGACCACCCACCGCTCAAGGCTTTCCCAGACCCTCCGCGTACTGACTTTGGGACTCGTCGCCAGCGGCGCGCTCATGGCCAGTCAATCGGAAGCGTCGGCGCGCGCGGGCATTCGCGATGCCGAGATCGAGCGCATTCTACGCGGCTACAGCGACCCCTTGTTCCGCGCAGCGGGTCTCGATGAAAAAGCCGTGAACATGTACATCATCAATGACCCGTCGTTGAACGCGTTCGTCGCCGGCGGCCAGAACGTCTTCGTGCATACGGGCATGATCATGACGTTGGACACGCCCAACGAGCTGAAGGGCGTCATCGCCCACGAGACGGCGCATATCTCCGGCGGCCATTTGGCGCGCGGGCCTGAGGCGGCCGGCAAGGCGCAAGTGCCGATGCTGATCGGTATGCTGGCCGGTATTGCCGCGATCGCTGCGGGCGCGCCGGATATCGGCATGGGCTTGCTGATCGGCTCGCAATCGGTGGCGCAACGCGAGATGCTCGCCTATAGCCGCACACAGGAGTCCGCGGCGGACCAAGCCGGCGTCAAGTTCCTGAACGCGACCGGCCAATCGCCGCGCGGCATGGCCATGACGTTCGATCGTTTCGCAGACCAAGAAGCGCTGAGCGGCTATCGCCAAGATCCGTTTATCCGTTCGCATCCGCTGTCACGCGAACGTGTCGCCGCGCTGCAGGGGCTCGTCGACGCTTCGCCCTACAAGGACAGAACCGATACGCCGCGCGAGATTGCCGACTATGCGCTGATGCGCGCGAAGCTTCGCGGCTTTATTGAGCGGCCGGAGACGGTGTTGCGGCGCTATCCGCATTCGGACAAAAGCGCGCCGGCGCGTTATGCGCGCGCGGCTGCCTACTTCCGCGCAGCCGATTTGGAGCATTCGCTGCCCGAGATCGATAGTCTGATCGCCGAGCGGCCCGATTATGCCTATTTCTGGGAATTGAAGGGGCAGATCCTGGTCGAGTCCAGCCGCCCCAAAGAAGGCGTGCCGGCGTATCGCAAAGCGGTCGAACTGGCGCCGGACGAGCCGCTGATCCAGGCGAGCTTTGGTGCGGCCCTTCTGGCGACCGAAGACTCGGCCGTCGTCCCGGAAGCGATGCGCCATCTGAAAGTGGCCCTTCAGGCCGAACCGGACAACGCGATGGCTTGGTACTATTTGGCCGACGCCTATTCCCGGAGCGGCAACGACGCCATGGCGGCCTTGGCTACCGCGGAGCGGTACTATTCGTTGAAGCAGTACCCGCAAGCGATGAACTTCTCGCAGCGCGCGCAGAAGAAGCTCGCCGAAGGCTCGAACGATTGGCAGCGGGCCAACGACATTCTGTCGATATCGCAGAGCGAAGCGCGCGAGCGCAACTAATACTCCGAACACTCACTCGATCGAAGGACGCATGAACAACCAACGCTCCATTGTTTTGCTGCTGATCGGCGCCGTCGTGATGGTGGTCGCCGTATTTGCCGCTCTGCGCTTTGCCGGCAGCGGCGGCGACGAAGTGCCGTCCACCGCCATGAGCAAGGGCGACGTCGAGAAGATCGTGCGCAACTACCTGCTCGAGAATCCGGAAGTCATCTTCGAAGCCGTCGATCGGATGAAGGCGAAGGAAGAAGGCGACAGGCTGGTCAACCTCGAGGACAACGCCAAGAAGCACGCGGCGGCTCTCTTCCGGGAAGCCGAACCCATCGTCGCCGGCAACCCGAAGGGCGATGTCACGATCGTCGAGTTTTTCGATTACCGCTGCCCTTACTGCAAGAAGGGCAAGCAGGTTGTGTCCGACCTGCTGAAACAGGACGGCAACATCAGGCTGGTGCTGAAGGAATATCCGATCCTGTCGCCGGAGTCGGAACTCGCGGCGCGCGCGGCGGTCGCTTCGGTGCCGCAGGGCAAGTATTGGGACTTTCATCTCGCGCTGATGGGCGCCGAGGAGTTGAGCGAAGACGCCGTCTTCGCGATCGCCAAGGATGTCGGTATCGACGTCGCGAAGCTCAAAGCCGACATGAAGAGCGACAAGGTCGACGCTCGCTTGCGAGACGTTCAGGCTCTCGGGAAGGCGGTTGGCGTGGATGCGACGCCCACGTTCTTCATCGGCGACAAGCCGTTCACCGGCGTGATGACGATGGACGAACTGAAAGGCGCCGTCGCGGCGGCGCGCAAGGCGAAGCCGAGCTAGCGGCGGTCTCTTTTCTCGATTCGTTTCTTAGCGGCGCGCCCCTTGAGGGCGCGCTTTGATTTGAGCGCTCAGCGCCACTACGCTCTCGTGCGGCATGTGCCGGGGAGAGATTCGTTATGGATTGGATGATACTTCCGTATCAGCGCTACTTCGAGTTCACGGGGCGGTCTCGAAGGAAGGAATATTGGATGTTCACGTTGCTCCAATTCCTGATCATCCTGGGAATCGTTGCGCTGGCGTTTGCATTCTCGAGCCAGGGCGAAGACGTGGCGATGGCCATTCTTTACGGTGGATTGGGCATCCTGGTGCTTGCCAGTTTCATACCGAGTTTGGCGGTGCAGGTTCGACGCTTCCATGATCAGGACTTGACGGGCTGGCTGGTGCTGCTGGGCTTCATTCCGTATCTCGGCGGTCTCATCATCCTGGTCTTTATGTGCATCGACGGAAAGCGGGGCCCCAACAAATACGGCCCGGATCCGAAGGGCGGCGTCGATCCCAACGTCTTTGCGTGACGCCTGAGCAAGCCGCGTGATTTCGAGCGAAGTCACGCGGCAGGCTGATGCGATTCAGATGAGGCCGGCCAACGGCGACGACGGGTCGGCGTAGGTTTTCTTTCTCATGCGGCCGGCTCGGTAGGCTAGGCGGCCGGACTCGACGGCTAGCTTCATCGCGCGGGCCATGAGCACCGGGTCTTTGGCTTCGGCGATGGCGGTGTTCATCAGGACGCCGTCGCAGCCGAGCTCCATAGCGATGGCAGCGTCTGAGGCTGTGCCGACGCCGGCGTCGACGAGGACGGGGACGCGGGCAGCTTCGATGATCAGGCGGATGTTGACGGGGTTCTGGATGCCGAGGCCGGAGCCGATCGGTGCGGCGAGCGGCATGATGGC
>JAEUMM010000026.1 GCA_016792645.1 Alphaproteobacteria bacterium
CGAGGAATTGGGCGTCGACATCATCGAAGCAGGCTTTCCGATTTCGTCGAACGGCGACTTTGAAGCCGTGCAGGAAATTTCCAAGCGCGCGAAGAAGGCCGTCATCTGCGGTCTGGCGCGTGCGGGCGTGAAGGACATCGACCGCGCGGCGGAGGCATTGAAGCCGGCGAAACGCGCGCGCATCCACACGTTCATCTCTACGAGCCCGGTTCATATGAAGCACAAGCTTCAGATGGAGCCGCATCAGGTTCTTGAAGCCGTGATCGGCAGCGTGACGCGGGCGCGCAACCACGTCGATGACGTCGAGTGGTCGGCGGAAGATGCGACGCGGACGGAGTTCGAGTTTCTGTGCCGTTGTGTCGAGGCCGCGATCAAGGCGGGCGCGACGACGATCAATATTCCCGACACCGTCGGTTATGCGATTCCGTCGGAGTACGGCGCGTTGATCCGTGCTCTGATCAACAAAGTTCCCGGAGCGGAACGGGCGAATTTCTCCACGCATTGCCACAATGATCTTGGTTTGGCGGTCGCCAACTCGCTCGCGGGTGTTGCCGCCGGCGCGCGTCAGGTCGAATGCACCATCAACGGCATCGGCGAGCGGGCGGGGAATGCCGCGCTTGAAGAAATCGTCATGGCGTTGAAGGTGCGGGCCGACATTCTGCCGTATTCGGCTGGCATCGATAGCGTGTCGATCGCACGTGCGTCGAAGTTGGTGTCGAACGTTACAGGCTTCCCGATCCAGTACAACAAGGCCATCGTGGGCAAGAACGCGTTCGCGCACGAGTCCGGGATCCACCAGGACGGGATGCTGAAGAACACGCAGACCTACGAGATCATGACCCCCGAATCCGTCGGCGTGTCGAAGACGTCGTTGGTGCTGGGCAAGCTGTCCGGGCGGCACGCGTTCAAGGACAAGCTTGAGGCGATGGGTTACGAGCTGGGTTCGAACGCGCTCGAAGATGCGTTCAAGCGCTTCAAGGATTTGGCCGACAAGAAGAAACATGTGTTCGATGAGGACATCGCGGCGCTTGTCGACGATGAAATCGCGCGCGGTCAAGATCGCATCCAGTTCGTGAGCATGCGCGTCGTGGCCGGCACGTTCGGTCCGCAGAGTGCGGAGCTTGAATTATCGGTCGACGGCGAGACGCGGTTGGGCGTTGCGCGCGGCGACGGGCCGGTCGACGCGATCTTCAATGCGATCAAATCGCTGTTTCCGCATGAGGCGACATTGGTGCTCTTTGAGGTGCACGCTGTCACCGAGGGTACGGACGCGCAGGCGGGCGTGACCGTGCGACTTGCGGAGGACGGCAAGAGCGTTACGGGCCGCGGGTCGGATACCGATACGATGGTCGCTGCGGCCAGAGCCTATGTGCATGCACTGAACAAGCTTCTCGTAAAGCGGCAGAAGACGGCGCCTGAGGCGTTGGTCGCTATGCGAGGCATTTGAAGAACAACAACCAGTTGGCGGGTCGCTGAGGGGCGGTCCGCCATAAAAACGGGCGGAGAAGGAAGTCAATGTTTTCGAGTTTGCTTGGAATGCTGTCGTCGGACATGGCGATCGACCTTGGGACCGCCAATACGCTGGTCTACGTGAAGGGACGCGGCATCGTTCTGAACGAACCGTCCGTCGTCGCCATCATGAACAAGAACGGCAAGAAGCAGGTGCTGGAAGTCGGCAACGCGGCGAAGATGATGCTGGGCCGCACGCCTGGCAACATCGAAGCCATCCGCCCGATGCGCGACGGCGTCATCGCCGACTTCGAAGTCGCGGAAGAGATGATCAAGCACTTCATCCGCAAGGTTCACAACCGCCGTTCGTTCGCCAATCCGATGATCATCATCTGCGTGCCTTCGGGTGCCACGGCGGTTGAGCGCCGGGCCATTCAGGAATCGGCATTGTCGGCCGGCGCGCGTCGCGTCTATCTCATCGAAGAGCCAATGGCTGCGGCGATCGGCGCGGACCTTCCGGTGACGGAAGCGACGGGTTCGATGATCGTCGACATCGGCGGCGGCACGACGGAAGTGGCCGTGTTGTCGCTTGGCGGCATCGTCTATGCGCGTTCGGTTCGCGTGGGCGGCGACAAGATGGACGATGCGATCATTTCCTACATTCGCCGGCACCATAACCTTCTGGTCGGCGAGGCTTCGGCCGAGCGCATCAAGAAGGAAATCGGTTGCGCGCGCGCGCCGGAGAAGGGCCATGAAATCCGGATCGAGATCAAAGGGCGCGATCTTCTAAACGGCGTGCCGAAGGAAATCAGCATCAGCCAGGCCCAGATCGCCGATGCGTTGCAGGAGCCGGTCAGTCAGATCATCGAGGCGGTGAAAGTCGCGCTCGAAGCGACGCCGCCGGAACTCGCGGCCGACATCGTCGACAAGGGCATCGTGCTGACGGGCGGCGGGGCGTTGCTCACCAATCTCGACCAGCTGTTGCGCGAGGAGACGGGTCTGCCCGTCTCGATTGCGGATGAGCCGCTGTCGTGTGTGGCTTTGGGGACCGGCAAAGTGCTTGAGCACATCAACACGCACAAGCAGGTGCTTTCGTCGGTTTACTACTGATTTATTCTGGGCGGGCGCGTGATTCGCTGACGCGCCCCGAGTAAGACGGAAGGTACAGATCGTTGGCGATGGCGTGGGATCGCAGGCGCCGGAGAGGTTCGGATCGGGGCCCGTTGGGTCTCGTCGCGAACAATCTTGCGCTTGTGCTTTGCACGGTCGTGGCGCTCGGCGTTCTGGTCTGGGCGCGGGTGCAGGATTCGTCCTTCGATGAGGCGCGCGGCTGGCTGAACGACGCCACGGCGCCGTTCATGGAGATGCTGTCGGGGCCGTCGGCCGAAGTGCGCCGGTGGAGCGAGGGCGTCAGTTCGTTTTTCACGGTCTATTCGGAAAATCAGAAGCTGCGCGAAGAGGTCGAGGCCTTGCGCGCGGCGCAGCGCGATCTCGCGACGTTGCAGCGCAAGGTGCAGCGTTATGAGGAGCTTCTGAAGATCCCAGCCGATGCCGCCGTCACGTCGGTGGCGGCGCGCGTGATCGCGGACTCGTCGGGTCCGTTCGTGCGCACCGTGCTGATCAACGGCGGCGGCGGGCAGGGCATCGTCAAGGGCCAAGCCGTCGTCGACGAGCGCGGGTTGCTTGGGCGCGTCATCACCACGGGACATCGGTCGTCGCGCGTGTTGCTGTTGACCGATCTCAATAGCCGCATTCCGGTGATGATCGAGGGTGCGAATCTGAAAGCCATTTTGGTCGGCGACAATACCGGTCTGCCGGTGCTCGAATATTTGCCGCCCGGGTCGCGCATCACCGTTGGCGCGCGCGTGATTACGACGCCGGACGGCGGCGTGTTTCCGCCCGGCGTCCCGGTCGGTGTAATCGCGGCCGGTTCGCGTTCGCCGCGCGTCGAGCTCTTCACGAACGAGGGGCGCGCCGATTTCG